>JAUQQB010000002.1 GCA_030550075.1 Chloroflexota bacterium
GAGACGGGCCGCCTCCTGAGGGTCGCGCACCAACCATGCGGTCAGCACCGGCACCAGGACCACCGCCAGGGTTCCGCCGGTGAACAGGAACAGAAAGTCCGGCATGACCATGGCCACATCGAAGGCGCTTTTATCCGGCCCGGTGCCGAAACGAGCCGCAACTATCGCCTGGGCCAGGAAGCCGGTGAGCTTTCCCAGCAGGCTCAGGCCCGCCACCATGGCCGCTGGTTGCAGGATCCGACGGAGGAACCCGTAGAGCTCCTCAGACACGGCGCGGACCTCCCTCCACGAGGAAGACGAGGGCCGGGGGCATCCGGACCGGTTGCCGCTTATCGTCCCAACCGTCGCCAGGGCTCCGCATAGAAATCCAGATATTCCTCCAGCGCGCGGGCCCACAGGGCATCTTCATGCCCTCCGGGATGCACCGCCAGACGCACCGGGATCCCCCGGGTTTCCAGAATCGCCGCCAGTCGTTGCGCCCCCTCCAGCGCCCAATCCGCATCGCCAGCGTCCAGATAGATCCGAAGCCCTCGAAGATCCGCCTCCTGAGCCAGGGTAAAGGGATCGTAAGCCGGCGGGGCCCTGTTCACGCTCAACGCCGGGCTGTGCCCGCCCACGCTGGCGAATGCTTCCGGATGGCGCAGGGCGATCTCCAGCGCCCACACGCCGCCCCGCGAGATGCCGCCGATGGCCCGGGCCCATCGGGCCGGCTCGACCGGATAGCGGGCCTCGATCGATGGAATCAGGACCTCCATGATCATGGCCTCCACAGAGCCCGGCCCGCCGCTGGTGTAGACATACAGAGCGTCCGGGAATCCCGGCAACACCACCAGGAAGGGGGGCCAGCGCCCGACCCGGATCCCGGCTTCCAGCGCCTCATCGACCCCCAGCTGATCCCAGTGAGTGTGATCATAGGGATAGCCGTGGAGAAGGTAAAGAGCGGGATAGCGCCTTGCCGGATTCCAACAGGGAGGAAGATAAACCCGATAGGGGATCTCCGCCCCCATTGTGGGAATGAGCACCGAACCTGTCTCCCAGTGCCCCGGCTCACACGTAGGGGTCGGCGAGGGCGCTGGCGTGGCGGTCGGCGTCGGGGTCCGGGTGGGGGTGGGCGGGATCAGGGTTGCAGTCGGCGTTGGAGTGGGCAAGGGAGATAGATCAACCGCCATCTGCGGCGTCAGGAGCAGAACCAGGTTCAACGTGAGCAACATCCCGATGAGGACGAGCCAGTTTGGCCTTCGCATCTCGATGATCATCCCGGTCAAGGATCGGGTTGTGTTCGCATCGTGAGGGCTCTGCCCTCTCGCCTTATCCTCCGCGCCTCCTCAATTTCATAGCTGAGAAGGCCGCTTTCGGCGGCCTTCTCAGCTATGAAAATCCCCTCCACCATCATGACCGGATACACCTGCCGTGTCTCTTTACCTCACCACCGCGTATGGATAACGGGCCATGGCATCCTCTATCCGAACCCGCCAGCGAACATCCAGCGGCCTGGGGAGCTGATCCGGCGGGAAGAACCCGACCTCCAGGGATTCGACGCCATCCGCCTGCAGGCGGCCGCCTGTGATCCGGGCCTCGAAGCAGGCCACCACCGGCTGAGAGCGATCTCCATTGGGATACGTGAACGTCCATGCCGGATCCGTATACAGGCCCACCAGGCGTACCGGCTCCACCTGAAGTCCGGTTTCCTCGGCCACCTCCCGGATGAGGGTCTGATCGATCCGCTCGCCGACTTCCATGATCCCGCCGGGCAGCCCCCACTCGCCGTTGTCATCCCGGCGCTGGAGGAGGATTTTCCCCTGCGCGTCAAAGACCACAGCGCTGGTGGCGGGGACCACCAGGGTAGCCGGGCCGACCCGTGCCCGCAGGCGCCGGATGGTTTCCCCGGGGTTTCGAGACGGCTGCCCGGGCGCGCCGCTCCGAAAGGCCGCCGCGGGATCGTTACGCCGGTAATCCGCGATCATCGCCGCATACCATGGCGGTAGAGGGGGGAGCTCCTCCAGAGAAAACCATTGCAAAGCCCGGGATTCCTGGCCATCCGGACGCAAAGCGCCCCCGCGCGGGCGCGCCAGGAAGCAGGCGGTCACCGGGTGAACGATGTCGCCGTTCGGGTAATGAACCATAAACTCCGGGGAAGTATAGAGGCCAATCAATCGCTCGACCCGGATGGCCAGGCCGGTTTCCTCCCCGACCTCGCGATGGAGGGCCTGGAGGAGGGATTCGCCCGGCTCCATCACCCCGCCGGGCAGGCCCCACGCCTCGAAGTCCGTGCGCTGCTGCAGGAGGATGCGGCCGTCTTCGTTCACGATCAGAGCGGTGGCGTAGACCAGCCAGATCGGTTCCGATCCGATGTGCTGTCGCAACCAGCGGACGTAATCCATGGCCGATGTTGAACGACGAGAATGGGCGGATGCAGAGGATTTGTGCGTCGGTGGGGTCGACTCTGGCGAGCCCGCCGACTCACAAATCGGCCTAAAACAAATCGGGCGCGGCCTGCGCCGCGCCCGTGGCTGGTGGCCCCGGCGGGATTTGAACCCGCGATCTCTGCCTTGAGAGGGCAGCGTCCTGGACCGGGCTAGACGACGGGGCCACGGTCTCCGTTATTCAATCTTACCTGGAGCAGGTCGGTTCGTCAAGGCTTGCGCGCGGTCGACGGTATGACGCTTTCGCGCTCGCGCTTCCAGGATGAGGGGGCACACCGGGGATGGAGACGGACGACCTGATCGATCCCATGGCCCTCGATCGTAATGAACTGGAAAACAATCCGACATGAATCGGCCTCCACCCGCATCGCCCCGCGCTGCTCTCGATATCGAACCTGACTCCCGGGGATCGGGGCGCGGAATGGATAGCGGGCCGGATGCCCGCCCAATCCATTGACGAAATACAGGAGGCCATCCCGCTCGATGCGCTCGTAAACGTGATCATGGCCGGCCAGGACGGCGGTGGCTCCCCATTCCGCAAATGGCCACTGCAGGGCCGGGGTGGAGCCGTGGGGGCCGGAGGAGTAGGGCGGGTGATGCAGCACCACGAGGCGCCAGGGGGCATCGGTGGCCTGGAGCTGCTTCCTTAGCCAGCGCGCCTGGCGCGAATGCGATGTGATCCCATCCGGCTCTCCCGGGTTGCTGTTCAGGATGAACAGGTGCACCGGCCCCCAGCGGACCTCATAATAGCGCTCGTTGCCCGGCAGGGTGAAATAGTCCAGATAGGGGCGGGCCCTGGCGGTTGCCCAATCGTGATTGCCCAGGGCCGGGAAGAAGCGGTTCTGATCGGCCCCCGCTCCATACCGCCCGCGGTAGGGAGCGATGAAGGCATGGTAGTAGCGTCCGAGGTTCTCGTCAATGGTCCGGGTTTCCCCTCGGGGGTAATTGTTATCTCCGGTGGTAACAATAAAGTCCGGCTCCCAGCTCTGAACCAGCCGGGCAACCGCCTCGGCTGCCGGGCCCGCTTGTCCGTAATCGCCAATCACTGCGAAGCGGACGGTCGGTAGTTGAAGCGAGGGATCCTCTTCCTGTATCTGAATGAGGAGGCTGTCAGGGAGCAAGTTCCCATGCTCGATCAACCGCACAGATGTCCTGGGGAAGACCCCTTCGGAGAGAGAAACGTGGAGGTCGGGGATGGGCGAGGGTTTTCGCACGCCCACGGTTCCCATGTCCGCAAGGGCCAGGGCAAAAATGAGCAAACTGCGAAAGGAGGACCAGAGGTTCATCGTACCTTCTGAGGTTGTCTGAGCGCCGAACGGCCTGCGTTTTTGTTGTGGGTGCGAGGGACAGGCGCGGTTGGCTGTGAAATGGCGGTCGAATGAAAGTCAAAGTCACTCACCTTGAGTTCCCGCGAAGAGCGATTTCCACCACATACCCTTGACCGTTCCTGGAACCCCAGAACAAATACCTGCCCTGTCCATATTGAACAGACCACAGGGCTGCCTCGCAACAATACGCAATCACGATTTGATCGAAATCGGGACCCACCTTCCAACCATCGTATACAACGAAATACTTGGCATCTCTCTCTCCTATAAAGATCAGTTTGTCGGTCAAACCATGGGGCCGATAGGCCCTGTCCAATCCGTAAAGTTGGCGAACATCAGAGCCATCATAGATGATCGTAGCACGATTCCCAAGGAGTGGGAAGCCCAGGGGGTATGGGAAAGGCTGTGGCGGCGCCTCCTGGAATGGGGATATCGAGAGAAGAAGCTGTCCCTGGAGGGGGTCGGGGTCGATGCCACGACCGTGGAGGCTAAAAAAGGGGGGAGGGGGTGGGCTTCGACGGCTACCGTCGGCGGAAGGGGACGAAGGTCCACGCGGTCGTGACGGCGCAGGGGGTGCCCGTGGGGGTCGAGGGGACATCGGCTCAGAAGTCCGAAGGGGCGGTCTTTCCCAGGGTCCTGAAGACCGTGCGGGTGGGGCGCCGGACCCGGCCTCGGGGAGTGGCCGGGGACGGGGCCTCCGATAGCCGCTCGATTCGGGCGGAGCTCCGACGCCGGGGCATCCGGGCCTGGATTCCGGTGAATCCCCGAAATCGTCGGAGGTCCCGGCGGGGACGGCCCGATCGCCGGGACCGGGAGGCGGATCGGGTCTTGCGGGGGGCGGTGGAACGCTTCTTGGCCGGGTGGAAGGGGGGCTTTCGACGGTTGGCCCTGCGTCATGAGCGTCTCCTGGCCACCTTCCAGGGTTTCATGCGCCTGGCCTGTTTCCTCATCACATGGAGAGTTTTGGGATGAGCTCAATGAAAACGGCCATCCGGGCGCGAGGAATTCGGGTCAGGCGAGCCTCTCTCAAAAGTTCGCGGACGCCCGGCCAAGCGGCCGCGCTGGCCCCGGAGCGGATGAGATGGTAGAGGAGGGTGAGAAAGTGAGTCTTTCCGCCGCCGAACTGGGTGGTGAGATTGATGCCCGGAGAGGTGCCAATGAGGTCGCCGTTCAGAAGGCGCAGCGTTTCCACCGCCATTTTTCGGAAGGCGTCGGTCAGGTAAGTGCGGGCGAAAAAGCGCTCCGGGTCCACGTAGTCCCGGGGCACCCGTCTGTCTATCACTTGGTCCAGGTGGATGGCAAACTCCCGCGCGTCCAAGGGGATGCCCTGACGCAGGTCCTCCCGGGGGACGGCGACTTGGTGCCAGGGTTTCAGAATGGCCATCTTTCCTCCCGCAGTGCGGAGTGCAAACAATGGGCGAAGTGCGATGTGTGCGGTGTAGGATCAGGAGCGGTTTTACTCTTGCGGGCCTCTGGGGATTACCACCACCGTTTCGTTCCCCTCCTCCCGAATGTCCGGCTCCTGACCAATGGCCTTTTTCACCTCCAGCATTGCGCGCCGAAAACCGTTTCCTGTGTCCGTGACGAATCCAGCCCGGACAAAGAAAGAGTACAAGAGAGGATTCCTGAGCACGTGGGCCAGCCCGGCCCGGATCATTTCTACGGTGACGGTGTTCGGAAGCGGGCCAGGGCTTCGCACCTCCACCCGGTCGTCCAGAATGAAGATGCGGATGGGAGCATGAACCGTATAGTCCCGGTGGACCAGGGCGTTGACCACCACTTCCCGCAGGGCCTTCTCCGGCAGTTCCGGATGGGCTTCCGGTTCAAAGCCCCGGATCCGATGGACGGTTCGGAGGTGGAGGTTCAGGAAACGGGCGGCATCTTCCAGCATCTGGAAAAGGGTTCCTTCAATGCGCTTTGCGTTGGATGGCTCGCCGGAGGAATCGCGGCCCGGAATGCGCGCCGCCGTGATATAAGCATAAGGGAGGTATTTCTGGGGCTCCCGACCGAAAAGGAGGAGAGCAGCCACTGTCGGGTGCTTTCGGCCTTCCCATTCCCTGACCAGGTGCCAATTGACCAACAGGATATCTGGTTCGGCCCCGGTTTCTCCCAGCGTCCGTGCGCAAAATTGTGCGAACGCAGCAATGTCTATATCCTCCGGCACGGCCCGGAGGATCAGTGTCTCTTCATAGAAGAGGCTCTCCGCGGCCTGAAAGAGCCGCAGGAGTTCCTGCCGGGAGGCCCTACGTCGCCCCGTTGTCGTCCGGATGAAGTACTCCCCTCTGTTGGTGCGATACGGACGCTGGTCCCCTTTGGGAACATGAACAACAACTACCGTCCCTTCCGGGGTTTGAACGGTTTCCTGGACTACAGTCAGAGGGGGCTCGCAATTATGGAGGGCGACGTTATCCACCTTGCGCATCCATTCATCTGGATTTTCTAATCCTACAACGACTCGTCGCTGTTCGTCCACGCCGAAAATCATCTGGCCGCCATCAGTATTGGCGAAAGCGACCAGAGAGGCGGCCAGAGCATCGGGATGAATGGGTCCCCGCTTGAATTCAGTGTGCAGGTCTTCCCACTTCTCTATTCGCTGTTGTAATTCTGGCCAGTCCATACTTCCTCCTACCATATCCAGCCGTACTTTTCTGCGCGACGACGAAAAGCCTCTTCGCCTCCTTCCATCAACTGTTTGATAGAATCCTGAATCTCTTTCCGATCCAGGGCCCCCTGCGCCTGAATCTGCCCTCTTTCTCTCCCATCCTCCTCTCCGGCTTTCAGTGCCACAACAAGTTCGGCATGGCCCAGTACAGGGATATTGGGGTTATGCGTTGCGGCCAGCATTTGCCGATGGCCCTTCTGTGCCCGGAGAATCTGGACAATGTCTTCATAAACAAACCGATTGTCCAGGTCATCCTCCGGCTGATCTACGATAAGCATTCGCTCCTGTCCGGCCAGAAGGACCAGAACCATCGCTGTGGCTTTCTGTCCAACAGAGAGTCTCTCCAGCGGTTGCTCTGCAGCGCCAATTCTCAGGTGGACCCGAACGGCGTCTTCGGGTGAGAGGCATTCCATCTCCAGAAGCCTATCCTCGTTCTGGAGGAGGAACTGCCGTAACTGCTGAGCCCGTCCCGGACTCAGTCCGTATTGCTGCTGAAGCACATCCGTTCCCTCTCGTACGGCTTGGGCGAGAGCATAACCATCCGTGTCCTCGGCCATGCTCACCCTTTGAATGGAATCCCTATCCACACCGGAGCCACGAAGGAGTTCCGTCAGACGCTCGGCAAGGGTTTTCTTGTTTCCCTGATACACGACCTCTATTCTCACGCGTCTTTTTACCCGTTTGTTGATTTCCTCTGCCTGCTGATGGCGGAGTTCCCATGCCTTCCTTCGGGCATTTCTCAGTTCCTCCAAAAGGGAGGCCCGCTTCTCCCGTAATTGTTGTAATTCCACCTCTATCTGCTGAAAACTCCGCCTTCTGGACTCCAGCCGTTCCCGCTCTTCCGTGAGCCGGATCAGGGTTTCTGGATCTAAAGTTTCCCCGCCCAGTTCCTGCTTGACGCGGCGGATTTCTTCATCCAGAGGCTGGCGAGCCTCCCGCCAGCGAGCCCAAAGACCGGTCATTTTCTGCTGTGCCTGACCGAGAACCTTCTCTCCATCCTCAAAGAGCGCGCCGAACTGACTCTCCAGGCCTATAAAATCTTTCTGGGCCTCTTCCAGGACATCCCGACATCGGCTCTCTCCGGCAGCAAGTTGTTGGGCCTGCTGCCGCCAGCGCTCCGTCCAGAATTCCCACTGCTCTTTCCACTCAACCAGCGCCTTTTTCAGTTCCTCGCTTGCCTGTTGCAATCGCTGTTCATCCGCTGTGAGGGATGTGGCCTCTTTCAATTTCTCGGCCACGCCGGTCCGACGGTAGAGTTCCAGTTTGTGGTCAATCTGCCTCAGCCGCCCCTCTATTTCCTCCTTTTCCCGAAGTGCGGCCTGACGCTTCATTATCTGCCCAGCGTTTTCCCGAAGAGCCTCCTCCAGTTTTCGCACCCGACGTATCTGGTCTTCGGCCCGCTTTCCGATAAAAGCATCCAGCAATTGCAAACGCAACCGCTCGTTCCGGGTCACCTCATAAATCTCTTTTTGACCGAAAAAGAGCGGAGCCTCATCACCCAGGATATCTTGGGGGGGAAGCTCTACCTCCCGTTCCAGCCCCAGTTCAAAGACCCGAGGAGGCTCTCCCCATACCCGCTCAATCCGATAGTACCGGGACCTCCCGTTTACCACCTGCTCTACGTACAGCACTCCTCTCCCCCCACTCCCCAGGGCGTGACGAACAAGTCCCTCCCGCTCCTCGGTCGGAGCATAGGGCGCAATATCCAGTATGTACCGGATCGTTTCCAGGATAGCAGACTTACCTACTCCCCGTTCGCCGATGAAGATATTCTGCTCAGGGCTAAAGGCGATCTTCAATCCTGCCAGGAAGCCTGTGCCGTCTATTTCCAGCCCCAGGAGTCTGGTATAGCGGGTCTCCGGGCGGTAGCCGGTTGTTACCAGGATTTTCGGGTCCCGCAGGGCCAGCCGAAGCGCCCGCAAGTCGTCCAGCACGCTGAGTTTCAGGTATGTGGCACGAGGAGAACCATCAGGAAGCTGCTTGGTGCCGATCTCATCAATACTGTGGTTGTCGCTGGTACGCACGCAGGCGATTCGGTCCACCTGGTCTTTCCTGATTTTGCCCGTGCTCTGCAGTCGGTTGCGATCCCTGTCGGTCCACTCCTCAATGGCTTCCGGACAGACGGCTGCCAGAATCTCCGCCGCGTCTGCCGGTAAGAAACTCTTCAACAGTCCACCGTCGTTATTTGGATGGGGAAAAATAAAAAGGCAATTTGTCTCCCGGCGCAGCCGCCCGAGACAATTCGTCAGAGTTTCCCCCGGCTTCAAATCCCGATGACGGCCATCGGGATACACCAGAGGCTCACCGGCCCGGTCATCCAGCAGTTTATCCACGGTGTTGTTGATCACATCGGCGCCCGTATTGAAGGGGAAAATCGCCAGCACGTGGAGACCGTGTTTGCCGCCCACATCGCCGCCGAAGGAGAGTTCCACGCCGGGATATACATAAATTCCCTCCGCCAGCGCCATCTCCCGGATGATTTGAAACCATTCGGTGCGAATCTGCTGGTAATCGGTGATGGCGGCCACTTCAATACCCTGCTCCCTAAGTTGCGCAACGTACTTCTGAGCGATCTGTTCTCTGTGTGCGGTGTTCAAGTCCCGAGGAAATTGGAACGAAGGTACGCCGGGCGAGTGCAAGTGCAAATCCACCCGCACCCATCGGGCCCCACGGTATTCCTTTTTCAACCACTCGGGAAGGACATGCGCAGTTCCGGGCGTCAAATTGGCTGCTACGCTCATTATTCCCTCCTGCTTTCTACTCTGGACTTCGGGCAAGGTAATCCCCATCCCGACCTGAAGCCGGGCTCCGCGCTGTATCTTTACATAACATATCAATTAGGCCGAAGGGCCGTCCGGCGGCCCTTTGAAGCCCCCTTCCGGACAATTTCACCCTGGGGCCGGGCGAGCAACCGTTTCCCTTTCTCCCGCCTCACCGGTTTTCCTCGGGGTTGGAGCCGACGGGCCGGACTCCCCATCCGCCCGATAATTCGTCCCAACCCCCTGCAAGGATTCTCCCCCGCCCCCCCACTCCAGGGTCTGGTCGGCGAGCAGGGCGGACCGGCCTGAGCCTGGGCTTGAAGCCAATGGGAGACCTGCTTCCGGGCGACCTGGGCGGCAGGCTGGTCGGTCGCCACTCGTCGGGCGTCCAGGAAGACAGCCCACGGCCAGCACCGGAAGGGTCGCCCCTGGGGGAGCGGGAGATGACAGGCAAACAGGGGCATCATCTGTTTAGGAGTGAACGGGAAATGGCTGATGGCTTTAAAGAGCCCGCTGTAGCGCCGGCTGCGAAAGGCGGGTTGCAGGCTCCATTCCACCACCGATCGCTCCCCCTGAGCACAGGAGAGGGCATCGATCAGGTCCATCCCAGCGTCGGCCCGATTGTAAAAGCGCAGCAACTCGTTAAGTCGCTTGCGGAATTGGGAGAGGGCGGCTGCACTCACGCCCTATAAGATAACACGGATTCCAGAATCACGCAAGCGCAACCCCCTCAATCCCGGCGTTTGTCCAAAGTCCAAACTGCTTCTTCGTCGTCGTATGCACTCCTTGTTTCCTACAAGGACAGCTACCGGCCTGCGCTTCACCGGTGCCGCGAAACACCACGAAGCGATACCTAAGGGCGCGTCTAAAAACAGGGCTCAGGCGGCGGAAAAGCTGCACCCTGCATTTTCAGGCAGACTCTAAGGGCGGGGGAGATGGTTATGGTCCCTCAATCAACACCCGATGAGGATCGACCCGGTTGTTCAGCGGGGCGATCTCCACGTCCTCATGGATGAGGCCGGCCCAGAAGTAGAGGGGGTTGCGCGGCGGCGTGTAGGTGATCCGGATGCATCCGGTCACGAGCGCGGTCCGCCCCGCTGGCAGATAGTAGTAAGGACGGCCGTCGATGATCCGGGTCTCCAGATCCTCCGGCCCGCCCACCGCCCAGCGGAAGGGGTAATTCCGCAGCGAGGTGTCGAAGTCGATGCCCACCCGCCAGGCGCCGGATTCCTCCGCCCAGCCCTCCGGGCGGCCGGGCTGCGGCGCGTTGAACGTCTGATCCAGATCGTAACAGGTCCCCGGAGGCGGCCCACTGGTCCGGATGGGAACCGAACCATAGTTATGCACGGTCAGCGTGAAGTAAAGGAACCCACCTAAGGAGACCGGGATGTAATCCCCGGTCCCGGAGGAGATATCGGAGCGGAACTCGACCTGGCCGTTGAGGATCTCCGCCCGCGGCACCCCACCCTCGCGGATGGTCAGGGTCCCGGTGGCCACGTCCCGCAATCCCAGCGCGTCCTCGGCGACCGCATAGACGGTGTAGGTCCCATCGGGCGGAGGCTCCTGGCCCCGGTCCACGCCGGCGTCGTAGTCGAATACATGACAGCCGGCCTCGCCGGGCTTGCGCCGCTGCACTTCCTTCCGGGGCACCGGATACCGGACGCCATCGGCGCCCTCCAGGTAGACGGTCAGCTGCGCCGGCCGGTTGACGCAGACGTTGATGGTGGCCCGGTCGCTCAAACCGTCGCGGTTCGGCGTGATCTCCGGGGGCGAGACGCTGAACCCGGTGATCTGGAGGGGCTGCGGGTTCGATCCGCTCACGGTGAGGGTGCCGGTGATCCGGGCGGTTTCCCGTTCATCCCGGGCTTCCACCACCCAGGTGTAGCGTCCATCGGGGAGCAGCTGGTTTTCCACCACCCCGTTGAACAGGACCTCGTATTCTCCCTGCGGCCGGGGTTGCTCTCGCCGAAAATAGCGTGGCGCGCCGTCCGCCCCAAGGAAGTAAATCGAAACCGTGGCGTTGCGGCCCAGAGCGTAACGGATCACGACCACATCGTTGTGGCCGTCGGCGTTGGGGGTCAGGAGATCCGGCGTGACCGACGCCGCGCGCAGCAGCGGGGCCGGCTGACAGGCGACCAAAAGCGCCAGGGCAAAGCCGGCGCCTATCCAGAACCGAAGGCCGGTGGGGAAGATCTGGATCATTGTAAGTCCGTCCTGAGCGGTTTATCCGGGAAATTTTCGAGGTGGACGAGGTTGCTGAAGGCGGCCCTGTTCACTTCGAAATCCCCCAGAGAGAACCGGTAGATGCTCTGCAGCAGAGAAATGGATTTGTGGCTCGATCCCGAGTCCGGGTATTACGATTCTCGCTCACGGCCCCGGAAGACCAGGCGGAGCGGCGTTCCCGTAAAGGGATACCGGGCGCGGATCCGGTTCTCCAGATAGCGCTCATACGAGAAATGGACCAGATCCGCGTCGTTGACGAAAAACACGATCGTCGGCGGATCGGTGCGAGCCTGGGTGACATAATAGATCTTCAACGGCCGGTCCTTCCGAGCCGGCGGGGGCTGTTGCTCCATCGCCTCCCGGACAAGCCGGTTCAGCTCCGAGGTGCTCAGGCGCACGTGTCGTTCCTGATACACCTGAAGGGCCAGCGGGAGCAACCCCGGAACCCCATAGCCGGTCTTCGCGGAGACGAAGCGGATGGGCGCGTAGTCCAGGAACTTCAGGGTCTGACGGATGTGCTGGGTGAATTCCTCCGGCTTTACCCGGGGCCGCCCTCGCTCGTCCAGCATAAGATCCCATTTATTGACCACCAGGATCACGCTCCGGGCCTCCTCCACTACCATCCCGCCGATCACTGCGTCCTGGTGGGTGACGCCTTCCTTCGCATCCAGCACCAGGAAGACCACATCGCTCCGCTGGATCGCCCGCAGGGCGCGCAGGACACTGTAGCGCTCGACCCCGGGCTGGATCTGCCCCCGGCGGCGGATCCCCGCGGTGTCGATGAGGACGATTTTCTTCCCTTCCCATTCGATCGGCGTGTCGATGGCGTCCCGGGTGGTTCCCGGGATCGGGCTGACGATCACCCGTTCCTCGCCGAGGATGGCGTTCAGCAGGGAGGATTTCCCGACGTTCGGGCGGCCCACGATGGCGATGCGGATCCCTTCTTCCTCCTCCACCTCGGCCAGGCCGGGCAGGGCGGCCACAATGGCATCCAGGAGCTCGCCAATGCCGAGGCCGTGGAGCGCGGAGATCGGGTAAACTTCTCCCAGCCCCAATTGATAGAACTCAACCGCCGCCTCCCGCAGGGCCGCGTTGTCCGCCTTGTTCGCGGCCACCAGAACCGGCTTCCGGGTCCGCCGGAGGACTTCGGCTACCGCTTCATCGGCGGCCGTCAGGCCGGCCTGGACATCGACAACCAGAACCAGGACGTCGGCCTCGGCGATGGCGATCTCCGCCTGGGCCCGGATTTGAGGGATGAAGGCGGCCGAATCCTCCGCCAGGGGCTGGGCGGGGCGAAGGCCGGCCTCCGCCTTCGGGGGCAGCACCTCCAGCCCCCCGGTGTCCACCAGGGTGAACGCGAAGCCATTCCAGATCACCTCCCCATGGAGGCGATCCCGCGTCGTCCCCGGCCGTTCATCCACCAGGGCCAGCCGCTGTCCGATCAACCGGTTGAAGAGCGAGGATTTGCCGACGTTGGGCCGCCCGACCAGGGCCACCATCGGCTTACGAGTCGCCATGATCCAGCCCTGTGTCTTCCACTGAAGATTTCCCTGATTGTTTGAACGACGAACGTGGGCCATGGTTGCGCCTCCAGTATAATAGCAGGAGATTGGGGGAAGCCGAAAATTTCAATTCATCCTGAGCATCGGATCCAGCGAGGAGGCCTGCATGCGAGAGATCACCGTTGCCGCGGTTCAGATGGATGTGCGGTTGAACGCGGTCGAGGACAATGTGGCCCGCATGGCCGAATGGATCGCCCGGGTCGCCAGCGAGCAACGGGTGGATCTGATCGTCTTCCCGGAGCTGGTGACCACCGGCTATGAGTGCGGGGCCCGCTTTACGGAATGGGCCCAGCGGATCCCGGGACCTTCCACCCATCGTATCGCCCAGCGGGCCAGAGAGTTCGGGGTTCACGTGGTGTTCGGGATGGCGGTGCGGGAGCGAGTGGAGACCATCCTGTATAACTCCGCGGTGGTGATCGGCCCGGATGGGGAGACGCTGGGTGCCTATCATAAGGTTCATCTGAAGGGGGAAGAACGATTGCTGTTCCGGGGCGGCTATCGGTTCCCGGTTTTCGAAACCGGGTTCGGTATGCTGGGGGTATTGCTGGGCTGGGATCTCCTGTTCCCGGAGGCGGCGCGGGTGCTGGCGCTGAGCGGCGCGGAGCTTCTGGCGGTCCCCGCCGCCTGGGAACAGCCGCTGCGAGAGGAGTGGCGGGTCCTGACGCGCGCGCGGGCCCTGGAGAACACGTTCTTCCTGGTCGGGGCGAACCGGGTCGGCAAGGAGGTCACCTACGAGTTCGTCGGCGACTCGATGATCATCGGGCCGCGGGGCCAGATCTTCGCTTCGCTGGATGAGCCGACGGAAGGCTATGTGGTGGCCCGCATCGATCTGGAAGAGGTGCGGCGCCAGCGGGAGGAGCTCCAGGTTCTCCAGGCCCGCCAGCCGAACAGCTACCGTCTGCTGGCGCGGCCGTATTAGGGAGAGCGACCGGCGGCTGTCCACGAATGTATCCACGAATGAAAGCACGCATGCGCGAATGGGGGATCGAAATGAGGAGCTCCGCTCCCCGCAACTGGTTCTGTCCCTGGAAGCCCTCCTGGATGTTCAGGCTAAGAGATCGCATCGGGATATGCGAGGCCCATAGCTTCCTCCATTCGTGGATTCGTGCCCCCATTCGTGGCCGACCCTCGTCTCCGCCAGGATGCAGGAGGGCTCCAATGAATGCAGAGCGATGGCGGGAATATGCCGGGCCCTGGCTGAGCGGGCTGGCGCGTCATCTGGATCGGTGGGGAATCCATCCGAACGCGATCACGGTCCTGGGTTTCCTGTTAAGCCTGGGTGCTGGATTGCTGGCCGGGCTGGATCTTCGGGGAGGGGCCGCGCTGCTCTGGATGCTGGGCGGATTATGCGATGCCCTGGATGGTGCGCTGGCTCGCCTTTCGGGAAAGGCTTCGCGGGCAGGGGCCTTCCTGGATTCCACCCTGGATCGTTACAGCGATGCAGCGATCCTGCTCGGCGTGGGGGCTGCATGGCAGCGCGCCGGCATGGCCTGGGGCGGATGGATCGCGGGCTTTGCCCTGTTGGGCGCCCTGATGGTCAGCTATACCCGGGCCCGGGGAGAGGGCCTGGGGATCTCCATCCGCGAAGGGCTCTTCACCCGCCTGGAGCGTTTCGTCCTCATCCTGATCGCGTTGCTCAGCGGATGGTATGGGCCGTTGCTGGTTCTGTTCGCGGTCCTCGCTCACCTCACCGCGCTGCAACGGGCCTGGCGGGCGATGCGGATGCTCCGTCTTCAAGAGCGTCATCAGCCATGATTCGGGCGGAAGGGCTTCGTAAGGTCTTTGAAACGGTCGTCGCGGTCGAGGAGGTGAACCTGGAAGTTCGGCCCGGCGAGATCGTGGCCCTGCTGGGCCCCAACGGGGCGGGGAAAACCACCACGGTCCGGATGCTGGCCGCCCTGCTGCGGCCCACTGCGGGTCGGGCCATTGTGGCGGGCTATGACATCGTGGAGCAGCCCCAGGAGGTCCGCCGCCGGGTTGGATTGCTGGCGGAGCTCCCGGGCCTTTACCTGCGGATGACCGGATACGAGTATCTGGCGTTCTTCGCCGACCTGTATGAGGTCCCCCGGCCCCTTTTCCAGGAGCGGCTGGAGGCCTGGCTGGACCCGCTGGGCCTTCGAGCGGTTCTGGGTCAGCGGATCGCCACGTATTCCAAGGGGATGCGGCAGAAGCTGGCCCTCCTGCGCGCCTTTCTCCATCAGCCCCCTGTGCTCCTGTTAGACGAGCCCACCTCGGCGATGGATCCGGAGAGCGCGCAGGTCGCCCGGGAGATGATCCGATCCTTCTCGGAGAACGGCCATGCGGTTCTGCTCTGCACCCATAACCTCTACGAGGCCGAAGCGCTGGCGGATCGGATCGCGATCCTCTACCGGGGCCGCATCCTGGTGGAGGGAACCCCGCAGGCCCTGAGGGAGCGCTTCATAGGGCCGCCGGTCTATGAGCTCCGGCTGGCGGGGTCGGTGGAGGAGGCATGGAGAGCGCTCCCCGAGGGGCTGTCGGTTGTCACCTGGGGGCCGAACTGGATCCGCTATCGCGTTCAGGATCCGGAGCGGGAGAATCCCCGGATCCTGAACGCCGTGATCGCCCGCGGGCTCCCGGTGGTCTCCCTGGCGGAAGTTCCCCGTCCGCTCGAGACCGTCTACCTGCAGATCCTGCGTGGAGGGGCCCCTGGGGATCGTGCTGGGCTGCCGACCATGCAGGGGGAACGTCTCCCTGAGGAGCCACGGCGGATTTCGGCGAGCTCTCCTCTGAATCCTCCGAGCCCGGAAGCAAACCGCCGCCGCTCCATCGATGGGGGGCGAATTCCGCGCACGCAGGTCGCGTTGTCGAATCTTCTGCGATGGATCCGGGGGACATGGGGGGTTTTCCGGCGGGATGTTGTGGACATCCTTCGGGATTGGCGCTTAATCACGCCGCTGTTGCTCCTGCTGTTGATTTTCCCCCTGCTCTCCCTGTTCTCTGCGGAAGCAGCGACCCGTTATGTGGCGCAGTTCGGGGCGCAGCTGATCAGTGAGCGACTGCTGCCCTTCCTGGCCCTGGCGACCGGGTTCCTTCCCCTGACCGTCTGTCTGGTCATTCCCCTGGAGACCTTTGTAGGGGAGAAGGAGCGACGGACCCTGGAGCCGCTGCTGGCTGCTCCGCTGAGCGATCTGCAGCTTTATCTGGGGAAAGGCGTAGCCGCCCTGGCGATCCCCACCCTCACCTCCGTTCTGGGCGTGTCGATCTATTTTCTGATCCTGATTTTGCGCGGCGCGTGGTCTTTCGACCTCATCGGGGTGCTTAGTCTTTACAGCATCCTGATCATGCACGCGGTGGTGATGGTCGCGGGAGCCATTGTGATCTCCACCCAATCCAACAGCGTCCGCGGCGCCAATCTGCTGGCCAGCTTCCTTATCCTTCCCCTCTCCATGCTGTTGATCTTCGAGTCCTCTTTGCTGTTCTGGGGCAGCTATGGAACGCTGGTGATCGTCCTGTGCATCCTGTTGATCTATGCGATCCTGCTGGTTCGGATGGGGATTGTGCTGTTTAACCGGGAGCAGCTCCTCAGCGCCGAGTTCGACACCCTGGACCTGAAGGGGATCCTGCGGAGCTTCTGGCGGGCGCTCCGGTATGGAGACCCGGCCCAGCCGATCTCCAGTCCGTGGGATCACATCGGGCAGCCGATTCGGCGCTCCGCCGGAGCCCTGGGCGTTCTGACGGTGCTGGGGCTTATGGGATGGGGGATCGCCTGGCTATGGCTCCCTCCCATTGTCGTTTCGCCGGATGAGATCCTCCGCCAGCTTTCATCCGCAGGCCTCTCGCCTCAGCAGGCTTTCGAGGGAGCGGCCTGGCTTCCGTTCACCCCGGGGTCGATCTTCTTCCACAATCTGAGGGCGCTGGTCATCAACACCCTGATCGGCGTGATCACCATGGGACTGTGGGTCGCTTTTTATCCGGTGGGACTCATGGGGGTGATCGGCGTGCTCCTGCGAACCCTCTTCACCAGCGACCCCCGACTGGGGATCGCGGGCCTGCTGGCGATCCTGCCCCATGGGATCCTGGAGTTGCCAGCAGCCGGGCTGGTGCTGGCGGGGGCCCTGCGCCTTGGGCTGACCCCCTTGACGCCTCCTGGCCCGCGGAGCCTGCGGGATCGCCTGGTGCTGGCCTGGGCGGACTGGGTGAAGCTGTTCCTGATTGCCATCCCCCTTCTCCTCCTGGCCGCCTGGGTAGAAGTCCACGGAACTCCGCGGCTGGTCCTCTGGTGGCTTGCTGGGATTTCGCGTTGAGCGCTTAGCCCGCCGTGGGTCTCCAATTGTCTCTCCCTTGCCGAGGGCTGGAGGCATCGGGGACAAGCAGGAATCAGGCAGGCCGCTGAGGGGGCTCACCCTCAAGCGGTCCATGTGTAGCATTTGCGTTCAGGGCTTGGTCAGTGAGAAGATCCATGGTCCGGGGAGGCGCACCGGAGGAGCGCCCGGGGCCCTTCGATCCCATCCAATTAGCTCCAGGACCTGGAGGGATCCTGGATCGGAAACGTCGCCGATCCGGCGCTGCTGAAGGAAGAGAAGATCCGTGCAGGTTCGGGCCCTATCGTTACCAGGGATGGGGATCGCTTCTCCAGAAATCACGTCATTTCGCAGGATCCACCGGGCTGTCGGAGACCACTCGCGGTTCAGATCCTGCGGAGGGAAGCACACGCGGGCGCGGGCTCCAGATGGCGCGCGAACCCAGCGCATCAGCGTCATCGGGATCCCTTTTGCATGGACCGTCTGGGGCCGTTCCCAGAGCTGACCAGGTAGGACACGGGCCTGGAAAGTAAAAACAAAAGAGAGGATGGAGCTTTCCGCGGGCGGCGAAACCCGCCAGGGGACAGATCGGTCAGGCTCAGGCGGAAGCCCTGGGATGCTCTGTTCCGGGATATCGGGCAGCCAGTGGATGGTCAGCTGGAGAGTTCGCGTAACCGGTTGGGTGACCGGCCAGCCGGGAAGAACCCATGGATCAAAGGCGGCGACGAAAGCGACCTCGCCCGGAGGAAGGGAGAGCCTCAGAATGTCGGAGGAGCCTCGAATCCCTTCGCCGCCGATATAGGGAAGCACTCGTCCTTCAGCATCCTGGAGAAAGATCTGATAAGGTTCTCCCCTTGCTGGCAGAGACGTATGAAAGCGATAGGCGATGAGGATCACATTGGCATCCGCATAAATCTGCTCCAGGATGGCTGTAATGCCCTCCTGGGTTTCCCGGAGCGCCAGAACCTGGGTTTGATCGCTCTCCTCGAAAGAGCGAATCAGAGGCAAACGGCTCCACAGATCCAGGGCGTGGATCAGCCCGGTGAAGCTGAACGTGATGAGAACGATCAGGAGAAGGGCCCACCGCAGCCGGAGGGGGGAACGAGAGCAGGATGGTGAAGCCGATGCAGGAAGCTGGGCCTGAATAGCCGGCCACAGGTCCCGATTCCGGGGCACCCAGGTCTGGGCGAGCCTCTGCAGGTTCTCACGCAGCCTCCGCTCATCTTCCGCCCACTCATGATCGAAGGGGCTCATTCATCCAGTCCCTCCTCTTCTGAGATTCGGCATCCCATACGGGAGTTACGCTGTTAGTTTCCTGTGGGGGTATTGAAGATATGCCATTTTGCCTCATCCCCCCGTGCTTTCAACCGCATCATTCACCTTGTAATAAATCGCGCAGGCGCTTGCGGGCATCGTGAAGTTGCCACTGGATCGTGCCGGCGGCGCAACCCAGAATTTGGGCGATCGCTTTCACCCCCATGCCTTCGTAATAGTAAAGAACAAGGATCGCTCGCTGACGTGGAGAGAGAGCTCTCAGTGCCCGTGCAAGACGGGAAAGCTCTTCTTCCTGCTCCACCTGGGCGGAAGGATCTTCAGTGTGAATGGCGTGCTTCTCCTCCAGGTCTGCAACCAATCCGGCTTCCACGGAGTGTTCATAAGCCTTGTGCCTCGCCCGGCGTAAGGCTTCATGGATCACGAGGCGGCGAAACCATGGCCAGAAAGGCATGCTCGAGCGGAAGCGATCTCGATAGATCCAGGCGCGCAAGAAAGCTTCCTGCACTGCATCCTCTGCCTCCATCGGGTCCATTAAGATGAGCGCCGCTACCTGCAGAGCCGAATGCTGATAGCGGCGCACCAGCCAGGCCAAGCCCTCCGGATCTCCCCGACGCCAGCGCTGAACAGCCTCTTGCTCGCCCTGTGTTTCCATATCGCCCATGTGCCAGGGGTGAATAGGGCTGGGGAGGCTGTCTTCGGCGGCCCCCCCAGCCTCCAAAAATCTTTTCCCAAGCTTCTACAGGGGCAACGAAGTTTTCCCTTCTGCTTGACGGATTCGAATGCGTGGTATTATGGCGTCCATCGTTCTGATGAGGTCTGATTATCCATCACGCCCATGCTACTGCATGAGCCGCCGCAATCCAGGACCGAGCCTCCAAAGTTAATATGTTCGTAATGATAGTAGTGATTACAACCGCTGTAAGAACGGGCTGAGGAAACCCGATCGTTCCATCCAGCAGGCATGGATGAGGCAATGAAATTGGTTCCATCACTGCAGCCTGGCGTGTGGCTGGTTTCCCAAACCAAGGTGGATCCGGTGAAGTTGGGCCCGTCGTAATCGATTCCAATCACCACATTGCCTTGCATCGGAACAGGCCTCTCTGGTAAGCCATCCGCCGGATTCCAATCAGGAGGCAACTGAATTGCGCCATCAGTGGCCGCGCCAATCGCCTCCGCAAAGGATTCGAAGCAGCCGACCCATTGAACATGTGAGGAATGTTCTCCAGGCCGAAGCGGCTCGATTTCTACTACACAGTGGTCACCGGATTTCAATGGGGTCTCCAGAAGAGGCTGGTCCCCGGGAGAAGTCGGAGGGGTTAGGGTGGGAACCGGGATCAGATGCAACCCCTGAAGGGCCTTCTCCAGGCTGGGGAAGCAACGGGGTTGAGAGATTGGGGGCTCAGGCTGTCCGGGTCGGAAGGGCTGAATGGACACCACACAGGCAATGTCCTCGCGCGCGGCCCACACTCCGCCTGCAATCCCCATCCCCAGCAACAGGATGAGCACGTCGATGAGGAGATAAGAGATCCGCCGCATGATCCACCTCCTTCCATTTTTGACTTTTCCTTCCATTACTAAATACCCGCTGAGATCAGAAACGGTTGGGTGCTTGCCCTCTCAGGTCATAGAGCCGTTTGAGCCAGTCCGCTAGGATAGAGGGCTCAGCTCTCTCTTAAGGGGAACATCGTCCACACTGCGGAGCTTGGTTCATGCGCGCGGGGTGGTAATATCGTTCTTTTGTCCGCGAGCAGGTAACAGTGAAGGGGACACGGGTGATAGGCGGGGAGGTTGTGAGCGTAAGACGGGATAGGATCTTTGGGGATGCGGAGGCTGGGATCTGATCTGTGGTTGGATGGAGTTACTGTCCGCGTGGGACATGACAAAGTATGCGACTTCCGACCTTTCACGGTGTCCAGAACCGGCCGATGCCCAGAGCCGCCGCAGTCATGGACCCAAAGAACAGCCCGGCGCTGAGTCCCAGCAGGACAAAGTCGTGCCGGCGGAAGCGCAGCTCGGTGACCCACGTCCGCCGCCCCACCCCGAAGGCCCGCAGATCCATCGCGTCGATGATGTCCTCCGCCATCATCAGGGCGTGAAGGGTCACCGGCACTACCAGCGGGGCGAGGCGACGGATCTGAGCCAGAGGGCCGCCGCGGATGTTTTCCAGCTCATATCCTCGAGCCCGCTGGGCATCCATTGTCTGCATGGCATCCCGGCCCAGCGTGGGGATGAAGCGAAACGCCAGATCCATGGCATAGGCGATCTTGTCCGGCAACCCCAGCCCCCGGAAGACCACGCCATACTGGGTGGGATCCAGCGTGTAAGGGATCAGGATGGCCGCCGTGATCACCGTCCCCATGCGGCACAGCTGGCTGAAGGCGAAGAACATCCGTTCCACCGTGATGTTCACCGCCGGGGTCCACCCCAGCACCGTCACGGGGAGCGCGAGGCGGGCCAGCAGCCGCTCCGTTTGATACACCTCGAAGCCGCCCCGGCCGGTGAGGAAGGTGATGGTGACAAACACCACCGCGACGAAACCGGTGAAGAGCCATGCCCGGTGGGTCTCCCGCCAGGTCAGTCGGTTCAACCGGAAATAAAGGAGGGCCATCGCCCACAGGCCCGCCAGCACCCGCACATCCCAGAAGAAGAGCGTGGAAAGCATCAGGGAAAGGGCGAAGAGCAGGCGGGCCCGTGGATCGAAGGCTTCCAGGAAACTCCCACGCCGCCGGTAGGGCCATGTCACCAGCACGAGGTGGTTCCTCCAGGGGTGATCGGGATCACGCGACCCCGGCGCCCCGCCCCAGTTGCTGCTGGAGGGCGTTATAGGCTCCGACCAGCAACGGGGTGAGGATGGCAGCGTGGAGGATGTTCGGGCCTGCGGCGGGCACGAATTCCCCGAGCAAGGCCACCGCCGGCGGGTAGCCGTTGATCCAGATGTCGGCGATGGCTGCGAATCCAATGCCCACGATGTTGGCCACCGCGCCCCAGACGATCACCGAGGCCAGGGCGATGTTCGAGCCCAGGGCGAACCGGAGGGCCACCACCAGGATCGCCCCGATCAGGGGCACCCAGCGCATCAACGGGCTAAGGGGACCGCCAAAGAAGGGGCTTTCGATCTCGGTGGTCAATGCCCACAGGCTCAGGGCCACCCCCACAGCGGCCACAATCCCGGTGAGGAGGTTCAGGGCCCGCTCCCGCCCCAGGATCACCGGCAGACCGGCCACCAGCCCGACCAGGCCGTTCCCAACATCCCAGGCGGGGAACACCCCCCAGCCGGTGAGGAAGTCCCCCAGGATATTGCCCACCGCGCCTGTGAAGAAGCCTACCGCTGGGCCGAACACATAGCCGAAGAAGACAGGGAAGACAATCGCCGGGCGCAGCGCCACCTGGCTCACCGAGGGGACTACGAAGACAGTGCCATTAAACAGATAAGAGAACACGCCATAGAGGGCGGCCCCGATGGCCATATACACAACTTCCCGGGTGCCGATCTGCCAAGCCGGGTGATCCGCGGTGGCGAAGTAAACGATGTAGACCAGGACCGCGCCGATGGCCACCCAGAGCAGCCAGCCGAAGCCCTGGAGCCGCGCTCCCGATGGCCCGGTCATCAGGCTGGCCAACCCCATCAGCAACACAACCACGATCAGCAAAATCAACCAGGTAAAGGCCCTGCGTGCCATGGCTCCCTCCACGCGGAAAGATGGATTGCTTGCTCTGTTGCAAACAGGAGGCTTTCGGATGTGGGGCGGCCAGTTTCGCTGGCCGCCCCACATCCGAACTTCATTTCAATTTTAGTGTAACCGCTGATGTTCGTGCGGGTTGATAAGGAACTCCACCAGCCGCTCTGCCCGCTGGAAGCGCCCGGTCCGATTCAAGTGGTGATGGTTTGCTTCCAGAAGAGAGGTGGGGACCAGCCGCCCCTGCCGCATGACCTCCGGATCCGAGAGGACGACCTCGGGAGGGCCATCCGCGATGAGCTGCCCGTCTGCTATGACCCAGATCCGGTTGGCGAATGAGAGGGCCAGATCCAGATCGTGGGTGATGAAGACCAGGGCGTCCACCGCCGGCGTGGGCCCGAAGGCGATATGGGCGATCGCGTCCATCAACCGCATATAGGCCCGGTAATCCTGACCTGCCGTCGGCTCGTCCATCACCAGGATCCGGCTGCGCATGCTCAGCACGGAGGCGATGGTCACGCGCTTTTGCTGGCCGAAACTCAGGGCCCACGGCGAGGAGCGTGCCTGATCCAGCAGCCCCACCAGCCCCAGCGCCCAGCGAACATCGGCCTCTACTCGGTCAGGTGGGCGGCCCAGGTTACGCGGCCCGAAGGCGACTTCCTCCCACACTGTGGGCGCGAAGAGCATCTGGCTGGGGCTCTGGAACACATACCCGATGGTGTGGGCGATCTCCGCCACCGTCTGGTCCCGCGTGCTCTTCCCTCCCACCCACACCCGGCCCCGCCGGGGCTTCAACAACCCCATCGCCAGCTTGAGCAAGGTGGTCTTGCCGGCCCCGTTCGGCCCCAGGATCGCCAGGCTGTCTCCTTTTCGGATCTCAGCCTGGATCCCATGCAACACATCCGGGCCATCGCCGTAACCGAAGGACACATCCTCAAAGACCACAAGGGGTGGTGCGGAGGGGGAGGCTGGTGGGATCTCCACCGCCGGCTCCCATCGTTCGCGAACGGCAGGCCAGCGCCGCAGCCAGACTGAGAAAGGGACTTTCACCGCGGTGGGATCCACACGCTCGAAGAACGCCTCCGGGTCTCCATCGAAGGCCAAGCGTCCATCCTCCAGACAGAATACCCGGTTCGGGTGGGCCTTCATCGCATCCTCCACCCGATGCTCCACCAGCAGCACGGTGTGGCCTTCCCGGTGAAGCTGGCGGAAGAGGGCCAGCGCATCCTGAGCGCTCTGGGGATCCAGGGAGGCCAGGGGCTCGTCCAGGAGGAGGATCCGTGGGGCCATCGCCAGAACCCCAGCAAGCGCCACGCGCTGCTTTTCCCCTCCAGAAAGCTGAAAAGTCGGACGATCCCGCAGGTGGGCGATCCCGAGGGCGTTCAGGACCTCGTCCACCCGTTCCAGGATCCGGGGGCGCGGCCAGCCCAGGTTCTCCAGTCCGAAGGCGACGTCATGGAGGACATCGGCGGCGACGATCTGACGTTCCGGATCCTGGAGCAGCGTGCCGACCTGCTGGGAGAGCCGGGCCAGCGGCCATGTGCGGGGATCCAGCCCTCCGATCCGGATTGTGCCCTGAAGCTCCCCTTTGTAGCTCCGGGGGATCAAACCGTTCAGAGCCCGCAGCAATGTGCTCTTCCCGCATCCGCTGGGCCCAGCCACCAGGATCATTTCCCCCTCTTCCACGGAGAAAGAAATCCCCTGCACGGCCGGCTGGGGCCGCGCCGCATAACGGAAGGTGAAATCGCGAACCTCCAGGATCGAAGCCATTGGAGAGCAGTCTCGCATTCGATGTTGAAGTAAATTTTAACGCAGCCTGGATTCGCTGGACTTTGAGCGAAGTGGGCCGGGTGTGCCCCAAAATCGTTGAGGCCCCATCTCAAATCCTGTGGAAAGGAAGAGCCTTTGGGGCATATCGATTTTGGGGTGATGAGGGATCTTTCCCCTGATTCCGGAGATAATGGCCTCGGGATCGAGACCCATCGATCCGGTCGTTCGGAAGTATGGAGCCTGTATCGAAGATTCGCTTTGCCTCCGGGGGACATGCCTCGGGATTTTTAAGGTTGGGAAGGGGGCTGAAGGTGGTTGTCCCAACTCACGAAATCTCCCCAGAGTTCGCAGGACGTGGCCTGCGCTCTGCGAAGCGGGATTTTGGGCAAAGGAGGCTACGGAAAGATCATGGTCCCATGTTGTCCGCCGGATTGTTCGCCGTCATAATCAAAGTGAGGCCGGATTTGAAAATGTTTCGCCAGAGACAGGAGGCCCCTATGCGGCTGGCACAACGCATGTCCCGATTGGGCACCGAGACGGCCTTTGAGGTGCTGGCGCGGGCGAAGGCCCTGGAGGCGCAGGGTCGGGAGATCATCCACCTGGAGATCGGGGAGCCGGACTTCGACACCCCGGCCCATATCAAGGCCGCCGCCGTCCGCGCGCTGGAAGAAGGCTATACCCACTACACCCCCGCGGCCGGGATCCCGGCCCTGCGGGAGACCATCGCCGATTATATCCGTCGCACCCGGGGCATCCCGGTGGGGCGGGAGAACATCGTGGTGGTCCCCGGCGGGAAGCCCATTATGTTCTTCACGATCCTGGCCCTCGTGGAGGAAGGCGACGAGGTGATCTATCCCAACCCGGGCTTTCCGATCTACGAATCGATGATCCACTTTGTGGGCGGCCACCCGGTGCCCCTGCGGCTGCGGATGGAGAACGAGTTCCGGGTGGATGTGGAGGAGCTGGCGCAATTGATCACCCCGCGCACCCGCATGCTGATCCTCAACTCCCCGGCCAATCCGACCGGAGGGGTGCTCACCCGGGAGGACCTGGCGGCCATCGCCGAGCTATGCCTGAAGCATGATTTGGTCGTGCTCTCGGATGAGATCTACAGTCGCATCCTTTACGAGGGGGAGCATCTCAGCATCGCCAGCTTCCCGGGGATGCGGGAGCGGACCATCATCCTAGATGGGTTCAGCAAGACCTACGCGATGACCGGGTGGCGGCTGGGGTATGGGGTGATGCCGGAGCCCCTGGCGGAAGCGGTGACGCGGCTGATGATTAACTCCAACTCCTGCACCGCCGCCTTCACCCAGATGGCCGGGATCGCCGCCCTCACCGGACCGCAGGACGATGTGGACCGGATGGTCGCGGCCTTCCGGGAGCGGCGGGAGGTGATGGTGGAAGGGCTGAACCGCATCCCGGGTTTCCGCTGTCTCAAGCCCAGGGGCGCCTTCTATGCCTTCCCCAACATCGAGGGAACCGGGATGTCCTCCCGGGAGCTGGCGTCCTATCTGTTAGAGGAGGCCGGGGTGGCCGTGCTCTCGGGGACGGCCTTTGGGGAATATGGAGAAGGCTTTCTGCGTCTCTCCTTTGCCAACTCCGTGGAGAACATCCGGAAAGCCCTCGAGCGCGTCGAGAAAGCCGTCCGCCGCCTTCCGGTGCGCGCGGCGGCTTCTTAAGGGATCAGGCGCTGGAGGTCACCGAAGGCGGCCCCCAGCGCCTGAACTTCTATGGCATCAACCCGAACAGCAACGCCAGTAGCGCCTGGCGTTCCTCCATCCTCATGGGGCGAGGACGGGCAAAGTCTTCCAGAAAGGCCGTCTGGAGCATGACCCCCAGATAGCGACCCTCATAGAATAGGTGCCGATCGATGAACGTCTGCCGCACCCCGATGGGATCCACCTGATCGAAGAACAGGTTCCCCAGCCCATAATGGATGAACCACCCGGACCCCACCTCGAAGGTCTGGGCATGGTGTCCCTGGCTGCCGCTGACCACCACGGCCCCCAGATCCCGCCAGCGGCGGAAATCCTGAACCTGCTGCAGCGTGGGCGCGTAATCATAAAGCTCCCAATACTGAAGGGTCACGATGGGCAGCCATCCCTCGGCCCGCAGGCGGCGAACGGTTTCCTCCAGCTCCGGGACGCATGGCGCCGCGCCGGGCTCCGTCGGGGTGGCCCAGTCGTAGTCCGGTCCCACCGGGTTACATCCGATGAAAGCCAGACGGTTCCCATTGTGCTCCACCCGCAGGGGTTGCAGGGCCTCCTCCAGGTCTCGCCCTCCTCCGTAATATCGCATCCCCAGGCGCTGATAGAGCTCCAGGGTCGCCTGAAGTGGCTCCCGTCCGTAATCATTCAGATGGTTCCCGGTGAGCTCCACGATGTCCGTGCCGATAGCGCTCAATAGCTCCGCATAACGGGGATGGCTGCAGAACACCACACCGCTTCGAGGTTGCGGCGGCGGGCAGCTTTCCCAGAAAGAGACTTCATTGCTGATGTGAGTGAGGTCGGCGTTCCGCAGCCACGGCGCGATATCGCGGGCCGGGAACAGAACCCCATAGCGCTCCATCTGCGCCGCGGTCCCGCGGACCAGCGCTGTGACCCCCGTCATGGCCAGGATCGTCATCCGGCGCTCATCCCGATTGATCAACCATCCGACCGCCTGTTGAAAATCCGCTGCGGGGAATCCAGGCGGAACGCGCTCTACCCCGAACCACACCGTCAGCGGATATCGCTCCGGATCCAGCCCTCGCTCCATGGGGGAAAGGCCCTCCACCGCGATCACCTTCAGGCGGGGTTCCAGGTGGTGGAAGGGGACCAGCGCCCACCCGACGCGCTCCGCCCAGAGGCGATCCACCAGCTCCGCTTCCAGCACAGGGCGCACGACTTCTGGATCCGGCGGACCCCAGAGGCTGGAGAAGAGGCGGATGGTCTCCGTCGTGGCCAGGA
This sequence comes from Chloroflexota bacterium, assembly GCA_030550075.1. Lineage (GTDB taxonomy): Bacteria > Chloroflexota > Anaerolineae > Thermoflexales > Thermoflexaceae > Thermoflexus. The sequence goes on from JAUQQB010000002.1 coordinate 26,893, forward strand.
GAGGGCCTGGAAGGGTGTCCTGACCCTGCCAGCGGGCGCGAAGGGCATAGAGGGAGATTTCGTCCGTCACGGTGGGGAAAGGCGCCGTTAGGGCATAAATCCATACCCCCAGGCGCAACGGTGCGCCGGCCGGAACCGGAGCGATCCGGATAGCTCCCGCATCCTCCACCAGCTGCCAGCGAGGATCGGCCCTTAGCCGTCGCCGGAGCTCCTCACGGACTTCTATCGGAAGCGCGGGGTGCAACCCGATGGGCCATCTGGACGGCGTGGGGGTCGAAGCCGGCGTAGGCGTCGGAGTTGGCATCGGCGGGACCGTTGGGGAAGGAGAGGGAAGATCGACGGCCGTGCATCCGGTAACCAGGAGCGCCAGCACGGCGATCGCCAGCCATCGGAGTCCTGTTAGGTCGCGCATCGAAGAGCTCCGGGGCGTGTTCGTTAAAGGCGCTAAACGAGTTTGTAATGTTTCGAGAGATGGGCTGCCTTCGGCGGTGGGTCTACAGAAAACTGTGGTGGTATCGGACTCGTCCTGGGAGATCCGAACGTCCAACGTCCGGGCTCCCATATCGGGCCCTTCGGGCTCATTGGAGCCTTCCAGCAAAGGAATTTCTAGCCCCCGAAGGGGGCTTTCGCAAATTCAGCCCGGCGCTTGAGCGCCAGGCAACCTTATTCCACCAGCCGGATAGGCACCTCCCGAACCGTTCCGTTTATGATCCGGAAAGCGCGCAGGCGCCATTCCCCACGGACCGGGGCGGCGATCACGTAGATGGCCTCCGGATAGTACGCCTCCGCCACGTCCATCGCTGAAGGCGCCGGAGGGCCATGGGGATGGGAATGGTAAATCCCCACCAGCTCCCACCCCCGGGTCTCCAGCTCCCGAATCACCCGGATCAGGTCCTCCGGGTGAACCCGATAGCGGGCCGGGCTGGCTAACTCGTTCCGGGTCGGGTAAACGGCCAGCACCCGATGGCCGATCCCTCCTAAAAGCCCGCAGGCCTCCAGCGGCCACTCCGCCTGGGCGTGAGCGAGAATGCGCCGGGCACCATCGGCCGTCAGATCAAGGGATTCTGCTTCCGGATCCAGATGGCCCATGCCCCTTCCCCCATGGGTTCAACCTTCAGCACCTCATCCCCCTGCAGCGCCACGCTACGGGGGACGTTGCGGGTCGCCGGTTCGTAATCGACCAGCACCCGGAGCACCTGACCCACCTCCATCTCTTCCAGAGCCAGGCGGGTCTTCACATAGGTGTAAGGGCAGACCTCGCCTCGGATATCCAGCTCCAGGGTGGGGTACAGGGTCCCGTTTTCTTGATCCATCGCGCCTCCTGATCCGTATCGATCCGCCTCCGAAGGCGCCCAGGACAGCGCCCGTGCGGTTTGGCTGGTGCCGCTCCTTCATGCTATCCTGGGCAAGCGAAGGCCTCCAGTTTCGCGCGGGCGATGGTATTCTCCTTTGCCTGCGTGGAGGCGTCAACAACCAGAGCCGGACAACTGCTCGCAGTCGTTCTACGAACGGGATCTTGCACAGGGGGTGCGCCGCGCGATGGGCCGCTATCGCTTTCTCACTTTTGATTGTTACGGCACGCTGATCGACTGGCGGGCCGGGATCGCCGAGCATCTGGGCGGCATCCTGCGCCGCCATGGGGTGGACCCTGCGCCGAAGGAGCTCCTTCAGGTTTACGTGGAGGAAGAGCATCGCCTGGAGTCCGGCCCCTACCGGCGGTATCGGGAGATCCTGGCGGAGAGCGCGCGGGCGGTGGCTGCCCGTTTCGGGGTCCAGATTTCCGATGCGGAGGCCCATGCCTTCGCGGATTCCCTGCCCGACTGGCCGCCTTTTCCGGATACCGCGGATGGTCTCCGGGCGTTTGGCGTGATGGGCTTCCGACGGGTGATCCTCTCCAACGTGGATCGCGACCTGCTGGCGGAGACCATCCGGCGCCATGGCCTGGAGATCGACGGGGCGATCACCGCCGAAGACACCCGGACCTACAAGCCGAATCCCCGCCACTGGCTCGCCTTCTGCTCCCGTTATGCTGTCCGGCGGGAGGAGGTGCTGCACATCGCGCAAAGCCTTCTCCACGACATCCGTCCGGCCATCCGGCTCAAACTGGATTGCGTCTGGCTGAACCGGTACCGGGAGCCTGCTCCTGAAGATGTGCATCCCACCCAAATGTTTTACGATCTGGATGCGCTGGTGGGATGGCTGTTGACTTCTTAAATCCTCGCCAGAGTTTTCTCTCCAGGTTTTTCGGGCTGGGTGCTGAAGATGCTCCCCGGGCACCCCATGTGGCACTGATGATTTTTCTACAGAAGTTCCATAGGATGCGGGCCGCCTTCAGCGCCCCATCACCCGAACTTTATCTACTCCCTTCCCACGCTGTTCGCGGCGTGGGGAGGGAGTAAGGGACAGGCTCTGAACTCCAACGGGCATCGTAAGATCGGAATAGAGCACTTAATATTCAGAGCAGGAGGCCATATGCGGATCCTGATCACCGGCGGCGCGGGCTTCCTGGGAGCCGCCCTGGCCAACCGGCTGGTCCGCGAGGGCCATACGGTGCTGGCCCTGGACGACCTCAGCGCGGGAGATCCCCAGCGCCTGGATCCCCGGGTGGTCCTCGCCCGGGGAGATGTGCGGGATGTTCCCCGCCTCTGGACGCTGTTGCAGGGCGTGGATCTGGTTTACCATCTGGCGGCCCGGGTTTCGGTGCCGGAGTCCATCCTGTACCCCCGGATCTACCAGGATGTGAACGTGGGTGGTACCGTGGCCCTGTTAGAGGCGATGCGGGACGCCGGGGTGAGGCGCCTGGTGCTAACTTCCTCCGGTGCGGTTTATGGCGATCAGCCGGTCCAGCCGGTCCATGAAGAGCTCCTCCCCCGCCCTCGCTCCACCTATGCGGTGACCAAGCTGGCCGCGGAGCATTTCGTTCTGACCCTGGGCCGGCTGTGGGGGTTCGAAGTGGTGGTCCTGCGGATCTTTAATGCGTATGGGCCCGGTCAGCCGCTTCCGGCCGCCCATGCGCCGGTCACCTCCCGGTTCCTTAAGCAGGCGATCGAAGGGGGAACCCTGGTGATCTTCGGGGATGGAACCCAAACCCGGGATTTCGTTTATGTGGACGATGTGGCGGAAGCGCTGGTGGCGGCCGGGGAGCGAACGGGTCTGAACGGGGAGATCATCAATGTGGGGAGCGGCCAGGAAACCTCCATCAATGAGCTGGCCGAGATCGTCATGCGGGTTGTCGGACGACGGGCTCAGGTCATCCACAGTCCCGCTCAGGACGGCGGGGTCGCCCGGTTATGCGCCGACCTCCGGAAGGCGGAGCGGCTCCTGGGATATCGGCCACGGGTCTTTCTGGATGAGGGCCTGCACCGGATGTTCCGAGAGGATCCCCGATTCCGGGCATAAGTGAATGATGGGCTTTGCTGCCGATTCGAGACACTTGAAGCTGGACCGAGTGCAGAAGGCACCCGGTCCAGCTTTTACTTCATGCCTTCCCTAAACCGGAGGGGGGAGAAGCGTTCACTGCGCCAAGTGGCATGCCACCCAGTGACCTGGGCGGACCTCCCGCCATTCCGGTTCCACCCGCTTGCAGATCTCCTGGGCAATAGGGCACCGGGGATGGAACCGGCACCCGCTGGGCGGATTGACCGGGCTGGGAACCTCCCCTCGCAGGATAATCCGCTGCCGTCGGGCCTCCACCGCCGGGTCCGGCACTGGGACCGCTGAGAGCAGGGCCTGGGTATACGGATGCAATGGGTTCTCATACAACTCGACCCGATCCGCCAGCTCGACGATCTTGCCCAGATACATCACGGCCACCCGGTCGCTGATATGCCGGACCATGGCCAGGTCGTGGGCGATGAACAGATAAGTCAGGTGGAAACGCTCCTGGAGTTCCTGGAGGAGATTCACGATCTGGGCCTGGATGGAGACGTCGAGGGCGGAGATCGGCTCATCGCATACGATGAAATCCGGCTGCAGGGCCAGAGCTCGGGCGATGCCGATGCGTTGACGCTGTCCACCGGAGAATTCGTGCGGATAGCGGTCGGCGAAGATCGGGTTCAGGCCCACCAGGCGCAGCAACTCCTCCACCCGTTCCCGCGCCTCCTTCCCACGGGCGACGCCATGGATCTCCAGCGGCTCGGCGATGATCTGGCCCACGGTCATGCGGGGGTTAAGGGAAGCATAGGGATCCTGGAAAATGATCTGCATGCGACGCCGCATGCGCCGTAGCTCATTTCCCTTCAGCTGAGTCAGATCCATACCGTCAAAATACACATGGCCTCGCGTCGGCCGATGCAGTTGCAAAATGGTCCGGCCGACGGTGGATTTCCCGCATCCGGATTCCCCGACCAGCCCAAGGGTCTCCCCGCGCCGGATCTCAAAGGTAACTCCGTCCACGGCATGGACGTAACCAATGGTGCGGGTGAAGATAATCCCCCGGGTGATCGGGAACCACTTCACCAGATTTTCCACATGAAGCAGAACCTGTCCGTTCCGGTTCACCGCGGCCTCCCGGTCTTTACATCTACCCAGCAAGCGATCCGGTGATTCGGAGCGATTTCCTCCAGCTGGGGATTCTCTTCCCAGCACCGATCGAAGGCATAGGGACATCGTGGCGCGAAGGGACAGCCGCGCGGCAGTCCCAGCAAATCCGGAGGCATTCCATCAATAGATACCAGCCGCCGGCGTTCCCGGCGGTCCAGGCGAGGCAAAGACCCGAGCAATCCCAGCGTATAAGGATGTCGGGGATTGTGATAAAGCTCTAGAACCGGTGCTTCCTCCACGATGTAACCGGCATACATCACAGCCACCCGATGGGCTAACCCGGCCACCACCCCCAGGTCGTGGGTGATCCAGATGATCGCCATCCCCAGCTCATCCCGGAGCCGCTTGACCAGATCGATGATCTGGGCCTGAATGGTCACATCCAGCGCCGTGGTGGGCTCATCCGCGATGAGGATCTGGGGATGGCAGGCCAGGGCCATGGCGATCATCACCCGCTGCCGCATTCCGCCGGAGAACTGGTGGGGATAATCGTTCAGGCGTTCATCGGCATTTGGGATCCCAACCATCTGGAGGAGCTCGATCGCCCGCCGGCGCGCATCCGTGGGAGACAGATTCATATGGGTTTCCAGAACCTCTGTGATCTGTCGTCCAATCGTGAGAACAGGGTTTAGGGAGGTCATGGGATCCTGAAAGACCATGGCGATCTTCGAGCCCCGAATGCGACGGATATCTGCTTCATCCAGCTTCAGCAGGTCTACTCCTTGAAAGAGGACCTCGCCCTTTGTGATGCGGCCGGGGGGGTGAGGAATCAGGCGCAGGATCGAGAGCATGGTTACGCTCTTTCCACTTCCTGACTCCCCGACGATCCCCAGCGTCTCCCCTTCATGGAGCTGGAAGGAGACCCCATTGACCGCATGCACCACACCGTCCCGCGTGAAGAAACGCACCTCCAGGTTTCGTACATCCAGAAGCGGCGGCATGGGTTCTACGCCTCGCGTTCAGGTTCCCATACATCTACATCCAGGCGTTGTTTGCGCGTTCCGCCCGGGCGACATGCATTAGAATGATAGGCAAGCTGAGCGCATCCGTCAAGATCTTTCCGCCTGGACTTCACAACGGCGCGTTGAGAGACGCGCCCGTCGTGGTGAAAGGACCAGTTCTCCAAGGACGGCCTTCCCAGGCTGCTATAGCGACACGTCGGGAAATGCACACACTGAACGGACATTTTAATTGGGACTTACGCCGTTGACCTCTAGAAAGGGGAATCCAGGAGCCCCTCCCCCCTTCATCCCCCTCCCC
>JAUQQB010000118.1 GCA_030550075.1 Chloroflexota bacterium
GGGTGAGAGCCGGCGTGTTGCGCACCGGAGGTGAGTGCGCCTCCCCTTTCGGGTCAGTCGTTACGGGGTCAATCCTTCGCTTTCGCTCCGGACGACTTCCCTCGGGGTTACCCACTGCGGTCCCGCTACCGCAGGAGGGCTTCCCCGATATGAGCCGGCTTTCATTCCCCCCTCGCGAGGGGACGGGGCAAGTTTCCACTTACCCGACAAGGAATTTCGCTCACCGTGTTCCGCGACTTTCGCCACGGGGTGGACCATCTCTTCATCCGGCCAAGAGCTCCTGGCGGATCTGTTCCAGGGCAGGGCGGTTAGCGGAGTTCATCTGCGCGGCGATCTCAATGATCTCCAGCAGCCCCTCTCGGGTCCGGTGCCGTCCCTTCTTCATCAGGAGAACGATTTTTCGGAACCGACGCATCTCGATGTTCTTCCGAGTTTTCAGAGGATGCTGCAGGAAGAAGTCACAGATGCGCTCCAGGCACTCCAGCCGCCGCACCCGATAAGCGTAGCGATCTTCATGGTTAGGGCGAACCACGCCGCAGCGGAAGAACCGTTTGAGGGCGTAGAGTACCTGGATATCGCGACGGTGTTGGACGACCACGAATTCAGGCAGCACCTGATAGCCAATGGCCATGGAGGGGTGACGCTGGATCGAAACGTGAAAACAGCCTTCGCCGTCCACGAATCCCACCACCCAATCTGGAGACAGCTTCATCCGGAGCCTCCTGACCGGATGCCCGGCGTATGGCCTCTGAGGATCCTCCCGACAGGGAGGCCGGGAGTTTCCTGCGGATTGCCCAATCCCTCGCCATTTTTACGCCGGCGTTGAGCCGGAGACGTAGGGAGGGCTCTCAGGGCTTCCCCGCATATAGCCAGGTATTGCCCCGCCGGTTGCCCGGCGGGCAGGCAGCGCCTTTCCGGCGATACCTTAGGACCGTTATAGTTACGGCCGCCGTTCACCGGGGCTTCAGTTCAGGGCTACACCGGCCGAAGCCGGGTCACCCCTCCCCTTAACCTTCCGGCACTGGGCAGGCGTCGGCCCCTATACTTCCCCTTACGGGTTAGCAGAGACCTGTGGTTTAGGTAACCAGTCGCCAGGGCCTGTTCACTGCGGCCTCCTCGGGCTCGGCCCGAAGGCCTCACCCTACGCGAGGCACCCCTTCTCCCGAAGTTACGGGGTCAGTTTGCCGAGTTCCCTGAGGAGGGTTCTCCCGTCCGCCTTGGCGCGCTTACGCCAGCCTACCGGTGTCGGTTTGCGGTACGGGCACCCGGGCTTCAACGCTTAGAGGCTTTTCTCGGCAGTGTGGGCTCGACCACTTCCGCCGGGTTTCCCCGGCTCGCCATCATCCCTCAGGCTCCGGCGGCGGATTTGCCTACCGCCTTCATCGCCCTAAGGACTTGGCACCGGCACAGCCAGCGGCCGGCTGGCCTACCCTCCTGCGTCCCCCCTTCGCTCCACCCGGGTGGGGCCGGAATATTAACCGGCTGTCCATCGGCTACGCCTTTCGGCCTCGCCTTAGGTCCCGCCTAACCCGACGCGGATCGACCTTGCGTCGGAAACCTTAGGCCTTCGGCGGACGCGGTTCTCACGCGTCTTCCGCTACTCGTGCCGGCATTCTCACTTCCGCACGCTCCACGCGTCCTCACGGTCGCGCTTCAACGCGTGCGGAACGCTCCCCTACCGCTCCCGCGCCTCATCGACGCGAGAACCCGCTGCTTCGGCGCCGGGCTTGAGCCCCGTTACATTTTCGGCGCAGGGCCGCTCGACCAGTGAGCTGTTACGCACTCTTTAAAGGATGGCTGCTTCTAAGCCAACCTCCTGGCTGTCATAGCAGCCCCACATCCTTTCCCACTGAGCCCGAACTTGGGGGCCTTAGCAGGCGGTCCGGGTTGTTTCCCTCTCGACCATGGAGATTATCCCCCACGGTCCGACTCCCACGCTGCACGTGACGGCATTCGGAGTTTGACAGGGTTCGGTAGCATAACGCCCCTAGCCCTACCAGTGCTCTACCTCCGCCACGGACCGCGTGAGGCTAGCCCTAAAGCTATTTCGGGGAGAACGAGCTATCTCCGGGTTCGATTGGCATATCACCCCTACCCACAGCTCATCCCACACCTTTGCACTGGTGATGGGTTCGGGCCTCCACGGGGGATTAGCCCCGCTTCACCCTGGCCATGGGTAGCTCACCCGGTTTCGCGTCTACTCCCGGCGACAAGACGCCCTGTTCGGACTCGCTTTCGCTCCGGCTCCGGGTGTGACCCCCTTAGCCTTCGCCACCGAGAGTAACTCGCCGGCTCATTCTCCAAAAGGCACGCCCTCAGGCATTGCCCCCGAAGGGGCCATAGCCCTCGGACCGCTTGTAGGCATGCGGTTTCAGGTTCTATTTCACTCCCCTCACCGGGGTTCTTTTCACCTTTCCCTCACGGTACTGGTGCGCTATCGGTCGCCAAGGGTATTTAGCCTTGGAGGGTGGTCCCCCCTGCTTCCCACGACCTTCCACGTGGGCCGTGGTACTCGGGATCCCATCCCCGGGAGGCCTTCGACCTTTCGCCTACGGGGCTATCACCCTCTATGGCGGGCCTTTCCAGACCGCTTCGGCTAGGCCAAGGCTTGGTAACTCCCTGAGACGTCCGAGGCCGCCTCCGGATGGGTCCCACGACCCCCACAGGGCAACGCCCTCGGGCTTTGGCACCCTGTGGGTTTAGGCTCTTCCCCGTTCGCTCGCCACTACTAGGGGAATCTCGGTTGATTTCTTTTCCTGGGGGTACTAAGATGTTTCAGTTCCCCCCGTGCCCCTCCGTGGCCTATGGATTCAGCCACGGATGCCTGGGGTTCACCCCAGGCAGGTTTCCCCATTCGGGCACCCCCGGGTCATAGCGCCCGCACACGGCTCCCCGAGGCTTTTCGCAGTGTGCCGCGCCCTTCATCGGCCCTTGGCGCCGAGGCATCCACCGCATGCCCTTACTCGCTTACACGTGACGCGGAGAACCCGTTTCCCGAGCTGCCCGCGTTGCTTTCCGACCTCGTCTCACGCTCTGTTCGGTTGTTAAGGTGCACCCCGGGCTTGCACCCGGTTCCCCTTGACGAGCCGTCCAGGATCGATGATCGATACTCACCGCTCCGGCCCGCCAGCGGATGGCCGCTGGCTCCCGCCTCCGGACTCCCCGCCCGGCTTCGGGCGTCAGCCTCCATCCTGCGGGCTTCTCATTATAACGGGGTCTTCTCTCGCTGTCAAGGTTGATGGTGGAGATGACGGGACTCGAACCCGTGACCTCCTCCGTGCAAAGGAGGCGCTCTCCCATCTGAGCTACATCCCCACCCCAGTGGGCCTGCCTGGACTCGAACCAGGGACCCCTCCCTTATCAGGGGAGTGCTCTGACCGCCTGAGCTACAGGCCCATCATCCCACTGCGCTTTTGATTTTATACGGCAGGCGCCATCCCTGTCAAGATCCCTGCCCTGGCCTGCAGGGCTTTTCCACCATCATACCGTTCGGGTCAAGCGGATGGCCCCACCCTCTGGATCCACCCTCCCCATGGGAACGTTCAGATGATTAAAAGGCCAAGCCCGGCTTGTTGCACGCTCCGAATGGTTTGAGGAACGAATCCATCCCCGCTCCCCCACAGCCCTCCGGGCTATGAGAGGGCGGAAGCTGAGGCCTGCGCATGGGCTGCCCGGTTACGATCGTGGCGAGGCCCGCTCGGGCTCAGCGTTCGCCCCTTCCCCCTCCCCACGCCACTTCGCGGCGTAGAGAGGGGAAATCAAGCTCATGGTTTGCAACAGAGCATCATTGGCCTTGATCCAGGAGGAGATAGAGGGGAGGAGGTTCACGGCGTAACCTCCCAGAAAGCGAACTGTGAGACAATTTATAGGGAGAGATGGATTCGGCTCGATGCGCTGGACCTCATCCACGGGAGCGGGCAGGTTGCCATTGAGCGATCAGTCACATGTTCAGACGCTGCCGCCGATCCCCTGGCCTGAATATCTGAAGGCCCATGGCATTCGGCCTCGCAAAGGGTTAGGGCAACATTTCCTGATCGACGAGCGGATCCTGGCGCGGATCGCGGAGGCGACCGGACTGGAACCCGGGGAATGGGCCCTGGAGATCGGAGCGGGCCCCGGCACCCTCACCCGTCATCTGGCTCTGCACGCGGATCACGTGGTGGCGGTGGAGATCGACGAACAGTTCCTGCCCCTGCTTCAGGAGGTCCTGGCCCCTTTCCCCAATGTCACCCTCATCCCCGGAGACATCCTGGCCCTCGATCCCGCCGCCCTGGTTCAGGGCCACCCTTACCGGGTGGTCGGCAATATCCCCTATTACATCACCTCAGCGATCCTTCGTCATCTGATGGAAGCCCCCCTCAAGCCCCGCCGGATGGTCCTCACGGTTCAGCTGGAGGTCGCCCGGCGGATCACCGCCAGGCCAGGGGAGATGAGCCTGCTAACGGTGAGCGTGCAGGTCTATGGGCGCCCGCAGATAGTGGACCGGATCAAGGCCGGCGCCTTCTGGCCTCGGCCGGAGGTTGACTCCGCTGTGGTGGTGATCGAGCCCTATGAGCGGCCAGCGGTGGACCTGGGGGATCCAGACTGGTTCTTCAAGGTGGTGCGGGCGGGGTTCGGTCAGCGGCGCAAGCAGCTGCATAACGCCCTGAGCCACGGCCTGGGAATCCCCGACACCCTCGTTCGGGCCGCACTGACAGAGGCCGGGATCAATCCAGCCCGACGGGCCGAAACCCTCTCGCTGGAGGAATGGGCCTCGCTCAGCGCGGCCCTTCGTTCCCGAAGGGTCGGACAATAACAGGAGTTACGCGGTTGACCTTCTTCCCCGGGTTTTGGGGCCGGTGGGGCCTTCAGCGCCCGCCGGCCCAAAAATAAACAGGGAGGGATGAATGCTATCTTTTCGCGGGGCGCAGGCCGCCGAAGGTAGCCTGCGCCCGCGAAGGTTCCCCGAAGAAACCAGCATCACTACCGAACGGGATGATCCTGCGGGCGCCACACGTCCAGGTAGTTTTCCCAATCCAGATGGCCATAATATCCGAACCAGCCGAGTGCGGTGTCGATCCTCTCGAGGATCCAGCAGGGCGAGCCCCCAGAAGCCGGGATCGCCCACAGGGAAGCTCGATCCCAGCGATCGAGCCGGGTGAACACGATCTATACATCAGGATCAGCAGGGTCCCGAGGATCCGTTTCCTGTTTGCCATCTTTACCCTCTGAAGACGCTTCGTGGAGCCCCGCATATAGGATGAGCTGCTGCGCTCCTCGTTTCGGTCAGCGAAGCGCTCGTTGTCGAAGGAGACGGGAGCCTTGCCCTGAAAATCCGCAAACCCATCGCGAGGGGTTTTGTCCCGTCCCGGCAACCATCGCTTCCAGGTGTTTTTCGCGCCGCGAGACTCAATCGGGAGCACCCGTAAATCCCATCACCGGCCAGGCTCGCAAGGAGCCATCGACAGCCAGGGCCGCCAACCAGCGTCCATCCGGAGACCAGGAGATCTCCACAATGTCGTTGCCGTGATGAAGCCGCGCCAGGCGCTGGCCGGTCTTTGCGTCCCTCACCTCTACAGCTCGTCCGGGATATGGGCGCTCCGAATACGACGCCGCGGCCACCATCCGACTCGGGTCAAGGGCATGGACGTTCTGGCGCGAGAGGTTGTAGAGACGCTTATCCTCCGTGCGCACATCCCACACGGTGAGCCGCTGATAGAACTGGGCCTCAAACGTCGCCAGGTGGCGATCATCCAGCCATCCCACCAGCTCATACTCCACCAGGCGCCGGCGCTCCTGGCCGCTCTGGAGATGGATTACCCGCACGCGGGCCGCTGTCGCCTCAAAGGTCTCCATCTCCTCCACTGCCGCCCATGTCCCATCCGGGCTGAAGGCGATCAGCGATCCGGCAGAGGTCGTTCGCGCCGAGACGCTTCGCGCAACCAGTTCCCAGCCTCCCTCCGCCGTCTTTCGCCAGACCTGGATCACGCCTGGGGCCATCGAGCCATCCAGCGTGCCGCTGGCGGCCCCCAGCGCCTGTCCATCGGGGGACCATACCACGAACGTGATCGCCTGATCGGAGGGGAAACCTTCCAGCACGGCTTCCTCCAGCCCTTCCGGCAGGCGCACAATCCGGAGCTGGGGGCCATCCCCGTAAGCCAGCCTCCGACCATCCGGGGAGAAGGCCGCCCCCCGAGGACCCCGCCGGCCGCCGGGAAAGGTGTGCAGGGATCGACCGCTGGGGACTTCCAGCAACTGGCTGACGTTCCTCTCTGGATCGGCCGCCAGGGCGAGGCTTCCATCGGGGCTGAGGACGGGATAACGCCATGGAGGGTTCAGACGGAGAAGCGACGTATCCGCCGGGCCCACCCGCCAGATCGCCGCGCCGCCATGGCGCAGGGTGGCGGCGATATATCGCCCGTCGGCGGACCACATCAGGGGCTGGTCCGGATCCTCCGTCGACAGCCGTCCCAGCACCACCTCCGGTGTTCCCTGCATGGTGTAGTTCCAGCGGGTTAGAATTCCGTTTTCATAAAAGATCAGCAGCGCGTTGTCCACAAACACCCCGGCCATCGGCTCCGCGTCTCCAACGCCGACGGGCCGCCAGGCCAGACGACGCCCGGTGCGCAGATCCCAGACCTGGGTGGGCATCGGCGGGGGCGGCGCGCCGCTTCCCAGACCATGGGATCCCAGCGCAGCCAGGCGTTCTCCGGAAGCATCATAGAAGAGCGTCGGACGCCCAAGCCATAGCGTTGGGAAGCCGATGACCGTCTCCCCGCGAAGCTGGCCGATGACCTCGCCGCTGTTTCCGTCGATCCAGAGCACTCCCTTCGGGCTTCCTGCCGCCAGCCTCCGGCCATCCGGGGACCATGCCAGGGTCCAGGCAGTGAGACATTCTCCATTATGCTGCAGCGTCAGGCGAACCTCGCCCGTTTCGACGTCGAGGAAACGCGGACATGGAGGTTGCAACGCCGCCAGCAGCACGCTCTTCCCATCCGCCGACCAGCGTGGCGAGGGGAACACTTCCGGGGGGATTCGAGAGTTCGGCACTTCGCGAACCGTCCCTGTCTCCCAGTGGATCATGGTGATCGGATCGCCACGATTGGGGCCAATGCACTGGACCGCCGTGCGTTCCCCATCGGGCGACCAGTCCATGGCGCACCAGTAGGCGTGGGGAGCCAGCGGCGTAACCGTTTGCATACTTCCATCGGCCAGAGAGAGCCGGATAACCGCGCCGTTCTCCAGCGCCACGGCAACCCATCGTCCATGCGGATCGATCTCCATGGCGCGCAGAGGAGCCGGCATAGGCCGGAACCACTGCTCCCGGAGCTCGGGAAGGTTGATTCGGGAAACCCCCACGCCATATCCCAGGATCAGCGCGCGGCCGTCCGGAGTGAAGCGCGCCGCCTGTAATCCGCCCCGGCCGATCCATAGCGGATCGCCGAAGGAGATCACAGGAGTCGGAGAGGGAGAGGGACCGGGCGATGGCGAGGCCGGGATCCCGGGCGTCGGAAGTGGATGGGGAGGGGATCCGGTCACGGTAGGGGAAAGCGAGGGCGCTGGCAAGCGACAGCCTGAAAGCCCCACTGCGAATAGAAGCCCGCAGATCAGGGCCCGATGGCCACGCATGGTTCCCTCCTTGCGCGTCCTGGTTGTGTGATTCTATTTTACGGTGCTGGCTGTGGGAAGCCAAAGCGTCGGCCTGTCCGATAGCGATCGGGCACAGGCATCCCGAAAAGGCCCGGATCACCGTCCGGCAACCGGGATGAGAAACCCCCAGGGGCCTGGCCGACGGACCACAGGTTCGGGCACCTCTCGGGACCCGCCCATCAGCTCCAGCACGCGAAAAGCCACCAGGTTGGAGCGCGAAAGAAAGGTTCTTTCACCCAATGCGTCCGTAAAACTGCCCAAAGGTCGGGATAGCAATAAAATTAGGAGTTACGCAGTTCGTTCCCCATGGGGGCTTTGGGGTGGGGCCATTCCGTCCCACCTTTAGAGCTTTTAACTGCGTAACTCCTAAAACTGGACTTTGGACAAACTCCTCCCTTTCC
>JAUQQB010000119.1 GCA_030550075.1 Chloroflexota bacterium
CCTAGTTTATAATTTTTCATAGGTCTGGCGAGGTAGCTCAAGTGGCAGAGCAGCCGGCTCATAATCGGCGGGTTGTGGGTTCGAGTCCCACCCTCGCCATCGACACGAAAACGCCCCGGGTTGTGGTTGTGGGTTCAAAAGGCCCGGGGCGTTTTGACAAAAGGAGCGAACCGATGTCTGTGGTTACCCCTCTCCTCACCCTGGAAGAAGCCGCCCGGCGTCTGGGCATCAAGCCCCGGACGTTGATCCGGTATGCCAAATCGGGTAAAATTGATGTAAAACTATTTGCTCATGAGGACAGGATGCTGGTGGCGCTCAACGAGCAAATCAACGAGGCTGGGCAAAGTCCCAGGCGAGAAGACTTTGCCCACCTGGATGGCTGTGGAATATCTATATCGGACGCCTCGGAGAAATATGGGGTTCGCTTCTCAACTCTACAGGGATGGGTTCAGCGAGGCTGGATCAGGATCTTGCAGAAAGGTGGACGGGGAAGGCCATACAAATTGAATGAGGCAGACGTAGCCTATTTGGTCGCTATCTTCAGCCGGATCCATGGCGAGCGCAGGGGAAAGCGCTGGAAGAAAGATCTCTAAGTTGGAGACCACGACAAGGGCCTGCCTTAATGGCAGGCCCTTGTTCTTTTGCTACTAAATACCGATTTGACAAAAATCGGTATTCTGGTTATACTGGGGATAACTAAAAAGGCCCCGGCGGGCTGTCGCCGGGGCCGATGGATCGCCGAGGCGGGGCAGCCATGCTTCCCCGGCGATCCATAGAGATTCTACCAGACAGGGGGCAGCAATGGGCAAGCACATCATCGGCTACCTGACCTGGGAAGATTTCCTTAAGGAACTCGAAGCCGCGCGCCCGAGAACGGTGCGCGTGCAACCTCACCACCACACGGTCCCCAAGAGCAATCCCCCGCTTGTCCAGTTCTGGGTAGAAGCAGCCTTCCTCACCCGAGATGAGATCCACGTCGCCAAGTTCTTCATCGGGTCTGAGTTCGATTTCAATCTCCGTCATGATCCCGGTCGCGCCGAGCATTTTCAGCGCCTGATGGGGCAGGCGGAGCGGATTCTCATCCAGGCCCTGGAGCCCCGCGCAGAAGTGCGTCGCGGGATGTTTTCGGGGACGGATCGCATCCGGATCCGCACCAGCCCGGAAGGCCTCTGGCGCTGGGAGCGGGACGGCGACAAGGCACGTCTGGTCCCCGAAATCCCCATTCCCCAGGAGGTCCAGACATGAGGGCGGAGGCCCATATCCTGTGGCAATACACCGGCCTCCGGCCCCAGCATCTGGAGGCCCTCCGCGATCCGCAAGGCGCCCCTCCGACCATGCGATGGGCCCTCCGGCATGGGGGGCTCATCGATGGGGAAGGGCGCCTGACCCCGGCGGGCGAATTCGCCCTTCGGCGGGGCCAGGCCATCATGGCCTTCCGCTTCATCCCGCCCGATCCGGCGCTGGAGGTCGAATATCGCCCCGGGATGTGGCGGCGGATCGGGCTCCCGGGCGCCGAGGCGAAGCTCCTCGTTTATGTCGCCCGGTTCCCCGAAACCTGCCTCCGGTTCCTGAGGCAGGAGTTCGGGAACCGTCCCCTGGACGCCCTCCGGGAGCGGGGGCTGATTGAGACGCCCCCGGATTTCCCGTGGGGGGCCTGGTCCACTCCGGTCCGGCCCTCAAAGGCCGGGGTGGATCTCCTGAGATCGCTGCTGGAGGCGAGCCGTGAGCCGATACTGGATTGACCCCAAAACGGAGCGTGTCATTTCTTTGTGTGATCTGTGCGCCGCCGAGCCGGAGACGGCGCGGGCGGAGAAGGAGCGGGGGTGGATCGAGATCCGGCGAGAGGATCCGCAGGCCCGCGCGCGCATCCGCGAGGCGCGCGCGTGGTTCTGTGATGTGTGCGGGGCATATCTATAGGGAGGAGCGGAAATGCGCTATGTCATCAACGCCTTCTCCGCGACCATGCTTCCTGATAGGGGGGCCATCGTCGAGTTTCGCCCCATCACCCCTGAGGAGGCCCGCCGGCTCCTGGAGGGAGAGCCGTGGGCAAGCGCGGTGGGGCATGAGGGCACGGCTCAGGCCCTCAGCGCCCTGCTGGGCCTGGAGATCCCGGCGAACCGCCAGGCGGTCGCTCTCCAGCCCGGCGACGCGGCGATCCTATCCGCCTTCCCCCCTGGGACGCGCCTCCCGGAGGGCAGGGTGCTGAGTCGTGAAGAAGTCGAAGCCCTTGGCCTCCGCCTGTGGGAGGTTCGGATCAAATAAGCCCCCGGCTCCGCCGGGGCCTTCGGGATCCCGGCGGACGCCGGCGATCCCGATCGGGGCAGGCGTCCGCCTGCCCGCTGGGCGGCGTCTCGGACGGGCCGCCTTCCGGCGGCCTTTCCCGACGCCGCCCTGCGGAAATATCTAAACCGAGCGCCGCGATGATCCCTGTTCTTCTGGCCCTTGCTCTGGCCGCCCTTCTTCTGATCCTTCTTCTACAAGCCTGGGCCGCCGCGGCCCAGGCCACGGCGATCCTGAGCGCCCAGCTGCTGGCGTGCATGCTGGGCGCCATGATCCCGCTCGCCTTCCTGGCCGGGTTCCGCCTGGCCGGGGGCGAGATCCGGATGCCCGCCTTTCCCCGCGCCCGCTCGCGGGGACCGCTCTCCCTTCCGGATCGGAAGACGGCGCCGATCCGGAGCGGGCGCGTTCCGGAGGAGGCGATGGAGATCATTCGGGAGTGGTGGTCATGAAGCGGGTCCTCCTGCTGAGCCTGGTCCTGTTGGCGGCCTGCGGGTCGCCGGAGGCGGTGAGCGAGCCTCCGGAGATCCGGTATCTGCGGGCCCAGGGCCGCTATGAGGAGGCCCGCGCCCTGGCGGAACGCTACCGTCAGGAGGCGGAGGCGGCCCGCATCGCCATGACCGCCACCCGCGACGAGGCGGCCCGCCAGGCGCTGGCCACGCGCCAGGCCCTGGAGGCGCTGGCCACGCGCCAGGCGCTGGAGGCGATGGCCACCCGCCAGGCGATGGAAGTCCGGGCCACCGCCACGGCTCAGGCGGCGGAGGTTCAGGCGACGGAGGAGGCCCGCGCGATTCGGGCCACGGCCACGGCTCAGGCCCTGCAGGCCACCGCGACAGCCGTCGCCCGTGCCCGCGCCGCCGAGGAGCGGGCGGCGTGGTGGCGGGAGCACGTCTGGAGCCCGCTGGAGGCCCTTGCCGCCGCCATCCTCGTCCTGGGCGGAATCGCCCTGGCGGGATGGGCGGGGGTTCGGGTTCTGGACGCGCTCGTCCTGCGGATCCGGATCATCCGCGATCCGGCGGGCTTTCCCATCCTGGTGCCGGAGCCGGACGGGAAGGGGCGGCAGGTGATCTTCCTGCCCCACCGATCTCCCGGCCCGGCCCTGACGGCGGCGCCGCCGGAATCGGCTCCGTTCCGCGTGGAGGCCCCGGCGGCGGATCCGGACGTGACCCGCCGGGCTCAGGCGGTGGAGCTGATCCGCGCGGCCATCGGGGGAGGGCCGGAGGCCGCGGCGGCGGCCCGGAGGATCGGGGCGTCATCCTCCCGGCCTCCCATCGAGGTGATCCCGCCGGACCGGATCCCGCCGGAGATCCGGGACTGGCTGCGGGACGCGCAGGCGAAGGCGCTGGCGGAGGATCGCCCATGAAGGCGGAGCGGGCGATGGAGCGGATCCTGGAAATCCTGGCCCGCCGGGGGCTGGAGGCCCCCGTGCGGCGGGCGGTGGTGGTGGAGGCCGGGCCGGACCAGGCCTGGCTCTTTCTGGACCTGCGCGTCGAGGAGATGAAGGATCTGCGTCCCTATCTTCACCCCGAAACCCTTCACCACCTGCGGGCCGCGCTGGAGCTTCCTGTCTACGCCCTCAACTCCCGGGGGTTCCGCTACGCCGTCCCCCTGGGGAAGCTTCCTTCCTTGCCGGACCGGATCCCGTTCCCGGGCCTGGAGCCGGGGTGGATCCGGATCGGGCAGGGGGCGGAGGGGGAGGCCCGCCTCCCCATGGGGGAGGAGTTCGGGCACGGACTGGCGGCGGGGATCTCCGGGAGCGGGAAGAGCAACCTGCTCTCCCTGATCGCCCTCCAGTGGCTGGCCCAGGGAGGGCAGGCCATCATCCTGGATCCCCATCGGAAGCTGCTCGCCGATGTGGAGCATGAGGGGATCCGGGCTCGGGCCGGGCTCCGGGAGGCCCCGGAGGCGATCCGGCTGGCGGAGGAGATGCTGGAGGAGCGCGTCCGGACAGGGGCCGGCGGCCCGCGGACGCTGGTGGTGGTCGACGAGGTCCCGGCCCTGGCCATGTTCCACCGCGGCCTGGCGGAGCGCCTGGCCGCTCTGGCCTGGCAGGGGCGGAAGTTCGGGATCCATCTGCTGGCCGGGGCTCAGGAGGCCACGCGGGCCGTCCTGGGCCCGCTGCGGGACACCGCGACATGGGCGGCCTGCTTCCGGGTCCGGAGCGGCCTGATGAGCCGCATGGTCGTCGGGCGGCCCGGGGCGGAGGCGATCCGGATTGGCGGGCGGGCCCTGACGGATCGGTGGGGGATGATCCAGATCTACCTGGCCGATCCCTCAATCCTGGGGATGCCCGTGGACGGAAAAGCCCGGCGCCTCCTGGAGGAGGCCGCGCGGACCGGCGGATATGTGACCTTTGGGTGGCTGCGTCAGCGGGGGCTTTCGGACGCGGAGGCCCGCGCCTTCCTGGAGCGGATGCGGGCGGCGGGCTTCCTGGAGAAGGATCCCCGCGCCCGCAACGCCCACCGCCTCACCGCCATCGCGATGGAGATGCTCCACAAACTCCCAGGCTCCACAAGCTCCACAAGCTCCCAAACACCCTGAAGAGGGAGGAAGGCCATGTATCACAAGCTGATCATCGTCGGCCATCTGGGGACGAATCCGGAGATGCGCTTCACGCCGGAAGGGACGCCGGTGACGTCGTTCCGGATGGCCAGCCATGTCCGGTATCGGGACGCGACCGGAGAGCAGCGGGAGGAGACCATCTGGTTCCGGGTCTCGATCTTCGGGCGGCAGGCGGAGATCGTCAACGAGTATCTGAATCAGGGGCGGGCGGTGCTGGTGGAGGGCCGCCTGCGGCCGGATCCGGAGACCGGCGGCCCGCGGATCTTCCGCCGCTCGGATGGGACGGCAGGGGCATCCTATGAGGTGCGGGCGGATCGGATCGCGTTCATCGGGCCGCGGCCCGCAGAGGCTCCGCCGGTGGTGGAGGGAGAGGAGGCAGCGGAGGAGGAGCCGGTGGCGGGGGAGATCCAGGGCGGATGAGGTAGGAGATGGAGCTCAGACCTCCCCGGCTTCCCGAATGGTATATCCCCGAAGTCCCAACGTGGATCCTCGCGGGGCGGGGACTGACGCTGGAGGAACGGCATACGCTGCTGTTTCTCTGGGCCTGCGCCTGCGAGGCCATCCGGGAGGGCAGGGAGCCGATCTGGACGAGGGCCGGGGTGGTAGCCCTGATGGAGGAGCGCCTCGGCCTCACCGCCTCCCAGGCCTATCGGCGTCTCCAGGGCCTGTTGGGGAAGACCCTGGGGGGGAAACGCCTCCTGAAGGCGGGCTTAGCCCAGGAGTGGGTGTCCGCCCAGGGAGGTGGGGAGGAGGCGGGCTCAGCCCCGGAAGGGGTGTCCGCTTCCGACCGAGGCCCGAACCCCCGGGGAGCCCTGATCGGCCTGGGGGAAGCCTTTGATGCCGACCTGGCCCGGCTTCGCCGCCAGATTCGCATCGATGCGAATTTCGCATCGATGCGAATCCCAACGATAAAAGAGGTACCCTATCAGGAGGAGGAGGATATATACTCTCTGGATCCCGAAAAACCTCCTCCTCCTCAAAATGCTCGCATCGGCGCGAATTTTCGCGCCGATGCGAATCTTCGCATAGATGCGAATATGCGGGCCATTCAGGAGATTCTGGAAGGGGAGGGGATCTTCCCCGCCAAGGCAGCCGAGTTGGCCGATTTGCTGGCCAGCCAGGGTCTGACGGCCGAGGAGGTCCGCCGCTGGATCGAGGCGCAGCTCCCGGAGATTCGCCGGGACGCGGAGAGAACCGGCGGCAACGACCGGGCTTTGCTGGCCTGGCGGCTGGAGCAAGGGATTGGCGCTCCCCTGCCCCATGAGGCGGTCTCCCTGCCTCCGCTTAGACCGCTGACGGAGGCGGAGCGGGCGGCGTGGGAACGGGCGGTGGAGATGGCCTTGAAGGATCTCCCTCCCCTCAATCGCCTCGTCTTCGAGCGTCTCGAGCCCATAGGGATTCAGGATGAGGGCCCGCGCCGGGTCCTGGGAATCCGGGTCCCGGCCGGGAACCTTGCGGCAATCCGGTTGGCCCAGTCCTCGATCCTGAGGGGTGCCCTCTACGAGGCCTTCGGGGAGATCATTCATCCGGTTCCGATTGAGACGAATCCCGCTTCGCCGGAGGTGTGCGATGAGCGAGAGGAATCTGGTGGCCTTTGACCCCGGGTATGGGGCTATCAAGGTCTTTTGGGAGGGCGGAAGCCTTCAGATCCCATCTGCCGTCGCCGTGGACGGCGGGCGGCGGGTGGCTCGGATGGCAGGGCTCAAAGTCCAGCGTCCCCCGCTGGAGGTGGTTCTGCCGGAGGGCCGCTTCTATGTGGGAGAGCGGGCCCACGACTGGGGACGGCCGGTGGAGAACATGGACCTCGACCGGCTGTTCGGGACCCCAGAGATGCGAGCCCTCTTTTTCGGGGCCATGACCCGCGCGGGGATCGAGGGGGAGGTGGATCTGGTGATCGGCGTTCCCGTGGGGGTCTTTACCGGACCAGAGGCGGAGGATGCGATCCGCGCCGTGAAGACCACCTGGCGAGGGACGTGGCGGTGGGTTTCGGAAGGACGGGAGCGCTGGCTGGAGGTCCGGGAGGTCCTGGTGACCGGCCAGCCGGTCGGGGCGCTGATGGACTACTTCCTCAACCTGGAAGGACGTCCTGTCCCGGAGCGGAGGGTGGAGTTCCCTAAGGAAATCGGGATCCTGAACATCGGCATGAACACAATCGACCTTATGACCGCCCGCAATGGGGAGCTGGTTCAGCGCCTCACCGCCGGGGAGACCCTGGGGGTGCGGCGGCTGCTGGCCCTCCTGAACCCCGACGGGCTTTACACCCTCGCCGAGCTGGACGACCGCCTGCGGCGGAAGGATCTGGATCCGCGTTCCGTCCTCCCGCTTTGGGAACGGGAGGTGTTCGGATTCATCGAACGCCAGTGGGGGGGAAGCTGGCGTCGGTTCGCCCGGATCCTGGCCGTAGGCGGCGGGGTGGTGCTGCTCAAAGAGGCGCTTCTCCATCGGTTCCAGGGGAAGGCCTTCATTCCCGATGATCCCATCCTGGCCACCGCCCGCGGCCTCTACAAGATCGGCCGTGCCCGTCTGCGGAGGGAGTGATGGCACGGCGAGGCCGCCCCCGTCTGGACACGGAGGTGGTGGTGGTCCGGATCGTTCTCCGCCTGCGGCGAGGGGAGGATGATGATCTCATTCGCCTGCTGGTCGCTCCCCGCCGGCGGGCGGGGCTGGTCAAGGCGGCCTTGCGGGGGGCCGATCTCTCCCGCCTGGTTGCTTCCCATGAGGGCCCGGCGGACGAGGAGATCCTGGATTCCATGGGCCGCATGATTTTTTAGTGACACAAAAAATTGGCGATTTTTTGTGTCACCAAGAATTCGGGCGAGGGGAAGCAATGAGCCGCAAGCGGACGGAATGGGTGAATACTTGGTCCTGGTCCTCCGACTCCGGCGCCTGGCCGGAGGTTCGGCTTCAGCCGGGACGGATCTGCGCCGTCCCCGGCTGCGGGGCCTGGGCGGATGTCGAGATCCGCGGCCTGGCCCTGTGCCGGGACTGCGCCGAAGCCTTCGCCCGGGCGTACGACTCGCAAAGGAGGAGCGATGACCGTCGACGAATTGAGGGATGGAATCCGGCTTCTGCATGAGCTCTACCGGGATCCGCTGTTCCGCGTCCGGGCCTGGGAGGCCCGTCGGCGGGCAGGGGACTACCCGGGGGCGGAGGCGGCCCTGGCGG
>JAUQQB010000120.1 GCA_030550075.1 Chloroflexota bacterium
CGGCGCCCTGCTCCGCCCCCAAAGCCCCCATGGGAAACGAACTGCGTAAGTCCTAATTCAGTGATAAGTGGGGGATGGGAATGATTCCTTCACCAAAATAGCTTTCGGAGGTTGGACTGGGGCAAAGGCCTCTGGCCCAACCAACGAACTGGGAAAGTCCCCCTCGGGTCTCTTCGATTAGGGCTTCTCACGACCCGGAGGGGTGACTGCCGGGATTTACCGGTTTGTCCAGAGTCCAGCGGGATCCATCGCGCTCCACAAATGTGGCGTTGAAGATCCATGTGGGATCTGGCGGTTCCGCTTCTGGGGATCCGATGGAAGAGATCGGGATCGCCCCTATTGAGGGTCTTTCCCGGCGAGCCGGGAAACCACAAATCACTCCCCTGCCCTTTCGCAACTGACTTCAGGAAGGCCAATCCAGCTCCACGCGCGAAGGTTCCAGCAGCCGTCTGTGGGGTTAGTAGTATCGCAAATTAAAAATATAGCAACAAATCTCATTTATGTCAAATCCATCCCAATCCTCTTCGCGCTGCGGGCGTTTAAAGAGATAAGAGGAGCTCATGGGCTCTTCCCGATCAGCCGGTAGACTGGGCCGAAAGGCTGAATCTCAAAATGCTGGCGGATGCCTTCCAGGTCGTAGTACCGGTAGACATCGACCAGGAAAAGGTAAGGGCGGTCCCGATACCGCAGGATCCGGGAGACCTGATCACCGGCTAGTTGAACCAGTTCCACATCCGAGCGGGTGCCTTCCACGATCTGGAGGTAACGGATGACGGCCCAGATGCTGTAGTCGGCGAAGAGGACGCTATTGGGCGGAAGGGCGGAGAGGATCCGTTCCCCCAATTCCCGCGCGCCGGTCTCCCGGTGCTTCCAGGGGGAGAGCACATAGGTCAGGTTATCCCGTCCCGGGAGGGGACGGAAGCCGGGGAGATTGGAGACGAAGGGACGGGCCACCACTGGGGCGAGGGCATAGAACACAACAGGAAGGACAACGGTTAGCAGGACAATACCCGCCGTCATCCATCTCCGGCCCGTCAGCCGGGGCTAGAGGGCGGCGAAACCGATAGCGATCCAGAGGGTGAAGATGACATACATCTGCAGGTAGTAGTGGAGGTTCCACCAGTATTCCCCACCCGTCTGAGGGTCCGTGGCAGCCAGGAGGAACAGAACGTCTCCAAGTGCGGCCAACCCCAGCATCCAGGCCTGGGGGCGCCCGGAGCGGAGGAAGTCCCACAGGCCCCGGAAGCCGGGGATGAAGGTGAGGGGAAACTGATAGAGCAGCAGGGCCAGACCGACGCCGACGCCCAAGAGGAGAGCCGATGGTCGGGTGGTCACGTACCCAAGCCCCCGCAGGAAGCCGAGGATGGTGCCCAGGGCGCTGCCAGTGGTCCCCGTCCGGGTCAGCAGGAAGAGATAAGGGGCAACCCCCGCCACCCACGCCAGGGTGGCCAGGAGCAACTCCCTGCCCAGGCCGGGCTCCCCGCGGCGGCGCCAGGCGACCAAGCCGACGTAAACCAGGAATCCCGCCGCCGCGGTCGCCATCACCAGATGGTTGAGCAGGCTGAGGCCGTAGAGGAAGGCGACCCCCCACAGATAACCGCTCTGTCTCTTCTCTTCCCACAGGAGGAGCAGGTAAATGCAGGCGATCAGGAGCAAGGCGTTGAGGGAGTAGACCTTGGCCATTACGGCATAGGTCCAGAAGGTGTGAGAGACCGCCAGGGCGGCGGTCGCCAGGAGGGAAGCCGGGGTGGAGCGGGTGAGGCGGCGGGCAGTGAGGAAAACCAGAACCAGCGCGCCCGTCGCGAAGACGGCGGAGGCCAGGTTGGCTCGCCAGGCCACGTCCCGAATCGGCAGCCAGGTGAAGGGATGGGCCAGGATGACCCAGAGGGGGTGGCCGAAAATCCCGCCAGGGAGTTGAAGCTCCAGCAGGTAGGCCATGGTCTGGAAGGTGGCGAAATCCCCGCCGCCCCAGAGGAGGCCCGGGGCGAGGGTAGCGATGTAGAGGGCGAGGGCAGCGGCGGAAAGAGTTGCGGACAAAATGGCATCGGAGCAGATTCTCACCCTCACTTCCTCCTCCTGAAAATCCCCGATACGCCTGGTTCTTCTACCCGCTCATACATTTGCCGAAAGCGCGGGTCATTGACCAGCAATGTGGTGCCGGTGAAGTTCGTAATCCACTTTCCTTCTGGTGTCTCTTCCAGGATGTTGACCTGCACGAAACGTGGATTCTGGGCCAGGACATAATCCACATCCCACTTTCCGAACGCGTCTCCCCTTCCCCACAGACCTCCCGGAAGCTGCACAGGGCGATGGGCAATGTGGACATCGGTCAGACCTACCATATCTATCACTCGGGTTTCCAGGGGGAGGCGATAGGCAATAAAACCCGCATCGATGACGGCAATGGTATCGGTGGGACGAACGTGCTGGCGCAAGTATGTGACCGTTGGCGTATCCTCGGGAACCACAGGGCCCTCGCCGACGCCGTTTACAAATCGCTGCTCCAGAGAGAAACCAAGAAGAAAGCCAATTTGCCCGATCACCAGAACATTCATCACGAATCTCCCCCAATGAGAGGGTATGAGCCCTTCCAGCCGGCCCAGACCGATCTGCAAGAGCAGGGAGAGTGGGGGGAGAATGTGCACCAAAAATCGCTGCACAGGCATCCAATCGCCTCCTCCCAGGAAGATAAAGAATGCGTAGATGCCGATATTGAACATCCAGTAGCGGACGGCCAGGGAGGAAGGGGCGGAAATGAGGGCTAGCAAAGTAAGGAGCGCGACAAGGAAGAATCCACCCACCGATACCAGAGACTGGTAGAGATATACTGCACCCTCCAGGAGCGCTCGCGGGTGCAGGCCAAGGGATTTGGCATAAACGGTGTTGGGCAAGGGATAGCCATAGTATGTCCATCGCCAGAGCAAGTAAGGGAGCACCAGACTTCCAAACAGCATCAGGCGGAGATAATCATCCGCTCTCAGGTGAGATTGATGAATATATATCCGCCACAAACGGAATATAAGCACCGTTAGGGCGAATACGACTCCCTCAGGACGTGTCAGGGCCAGCAATCCCCACAGGATACCCGATGCCCATCCCCGATCATGCTCCTCTTCGTGCAGAAAGACGATTCCGCTAAGAAAGAGCAGGAAAGTAAATAAGGGGGTCTCCAGCCCTCCCACAGCCCATGCCGCAAAGGGTCCTGATGCGGCCAAAAGCCATGCGGCCACCTTCGGGCCCTCCAGCGTGCGGGAGATCCGCCAGACGAGGCAAAGCGTAAGCAGCGATAGCAGGAGGCCAAGTCCTTTTGCAGCCAGAACCAAATCTAAACCGAAATAAGCGAGAGGAGTTAAGAAGACGATCCAGAGGAAATTGGAGTAGCCTTCTACACGCTCGCCGATGTTATAGACCAGGCCATTCCCATGAATCCACTGCTGAACATAGCGGAATGTGATAAAAGCATCATCAACGATGAATCCTTTATATAGGACCAAGTGCGCCAGAAAAAATGCTACCACAATGAGCAAGGTGGCAACAGTAGCTTTCCGTGATCTCTCACCCATTTGGCCAAAGGACGAGTTCATGGACAAGTCCATGGCAAAATCTCAAGATCCTGTTCGGCAAAATCGCATTAGAAGCACTCATGTGCTCCGGGCAAGTCGGGTCAGGGTGTCTGGCTCCAACAGATCAGACAGGCATAGCATCGGCTGGCTTCGGCCCTTCCACAAAACAGTGCGACAGCTTCCATCCCTGTCCGATGCTGAACCGGAGCAGCGGTCTTAAGTATAACGTAGTGATCGGTCACAAACACAACATCCTCTATGAGCCACTGCTTCCAGTTAATCAACGCTTTCAGCCGAAAAGGCAGGGCTTTTCAATTTTAGGACTTACACCGTTGGCCTCTGCCCAGGAGGGGTTCCCCCCTCTATCCCCGCCCCCACCGCCGAAAGGTTGCGGGGATGGGATAAAGTTTCTTGTGGGCTGGGACGGGCGCCGAGGGCACTCGTCTCAGCCCCAAAGACCCTGGGTAAAAGGTCAACTGGGTCACTCCGTAAGATTGTTGAAAAGCCCTGGCTGGATGGCCAGCCCCCTGGCGTAGGAGGCCAGCCCAGCCTTCTGGTGAGCAATGGGGGAGGGATCCAAGCAGAGGTTCATTGGATGACTTCTCGCAGCACACCGATCATCCCTTTGACCATGTGGTCTGATCGAAAGCACGCCTCTAACCTCCGGCGTCCGGCCTCTCCCAGAGCGTTCCTTCGTGCAGGAGCCCGAAGGAGGTCGGCGATCGCCGATGCCATGGCTTCTGGATCTCCCGGAGGCACCAGCAGGCCGGTTTCCCCATGGACCACGATCTCCGGAAGGGCTCCATGGGCAAAGGCCACCACCGGCTTCTTCATCGCCATCGCCTCAATGTTCACCAGACCAAAGGGCTCAGGGTCGCCTGGATGGACAAATACGTCCATCGCTGCCAGGGCGGGGCGAACATCGTCTAAATGCCCAGTGAAGACCACACGTTTCTCCAGGCCGAGCTCGGCAGCCAGACGCTGCAGGCGCTGGGGGTAGTCATCCAGGACCCCAAAGGGGGTTCCCCCGACGACAATCCCCCACAGGTCCGGGAACCATTCCCGGACACGCGCCAGCACCTGCAGGAAACGATCCTGCCCCTTCCAGGGCCGGAGCCGTCCTACCATCCCGACTAATGGAGCATCGTGGGGAACTCTGTATTGCTGACGGAAGGGCATGCCATCCATAGCCGGGTCATATCGCTCTACCTCAAGGCCATTGTAAACGATGGTCACTTTCCCTGAGCATGGCAGGTGAATCGCTGTGGCCCGTGAATTGGCGATCACACGAGCAGCAGCAGCGCAGAGCAGCCGCTTTCCCTGCCTATCGGCCCAGGGATGGCGAGGACGCTCTTCCGAGAGCCAAAAGTCCCGCATGTACCAGATAAAGGGGGTGCCGCTGAGACGGGCGGCCGGGGCCGCATAGAAAGCGGATCGAACAGTGTTCGCAACAATGGCTCGGGCGCCGATCCGGCGAGCCAGCCGGAAGATGGCCCAAACGCCTTTCGTCCAGTTGAAGGGAGCGCGGAGGGAACGACGCAGTCGAGGCATCGGCACAGTGTGGACGGGGACTCCAAGAGCAGCGGCCCGATCCGCCAGCGGGCCGCCGATGCAGGCCAGGTGGGGCTGCCAGGGGGAGCGATGGAGATGTTTGAGCAGGAGAAGCAGGCTCTGCTCAGCGCCGCCTAAGGCAGGCGCGTGGTCAAGAAAAAGGATAGGATCCGCCATAAGTTTCCCACCAGAAGGCCAGGTGGAGGATAGCCCAGAGTTCACGAGAAAAGTCCCGCCGACCCGTTAAATGCCATCGCGCCATCTTCCTCAGGGGTTCGGGGCGCAGGACCTGCCAAAGGGAAGAGACATCCGCCAGGGCGCTTTCCAGGCGCGAGCGCAACGGCCCTCGTAACCAGGCTCCCACAGGCACTTCAAACGCATGCTTGGGACGACGGGCAATCTCCGGGGGCAGAAGATCCACAAAGGTCTGTCGCAGGAGCCATTTGCTGACGCCCTTCCTGCGATGCCAACGGGCCGGAATACACGCCACCAATTCCACTACATCCCGGTCCAGGAAAGGCACCCGGGCCTCCAATGAAGCCAACATCGTTGCCCGGTCTGCTTTAGTCAGCGGGTCGCCTTCCAGCCAGAATTGAAGATCCAGTTCTTGCACACGCCTGCTGGCAATTTCTGGATAGGCTACCACCTGGTCTCCCAGGTCCGCCAGAGGGGCCATAGCGGTCAGATGGGCCCGCCAATCCGGGCGGTACCACTCCAGCCGCTCTTCGGCCTGGGAGACGCTGGAGAGAATGCTTTCGGCATAGAGGGTGCCAAAATCAGGGGCCATGAGCGCCAGTAAACGATGACGCCCCCGTTGCCCACTTAAGGCTTTCTGGATATAGCGACGCAGCGGGCGGGCCACAAAGGAAGGAAGGGGCAACGGTCTCGGCCAGCCATACCATCCGTAACCCTGGAAAAGTTCATCAGCTCCCTCGCCGGTGAGCACTACGGTCACATGCTGGCGGGTCTGGCGAGCCATCAGCCAGGTGGGAAGGGTGGCCGGGTCGGCGAAGGGCTCATCCAAATGGCGCGCCAGTTCCGGCCATTCATGCGCCACATCGGCCTCCACCATGATTTCAGCATGAGATGTGCCGAATCGTTCCGCCACTGTGCGGGCATAAGCCGATTCGTCCAGCCCGCCCCAGCCGGGAAAGACGACCGTAAAGGTACGCACGGGCTCTGCCGAAGCCCTGGCCATCAGCCCGACGATGATGCTGGAATCAATCCCGCCAGAAAGGAAAGCACCCAGCGGCACATCGGCGACCATCTGGCGGCGCACCGCGTCGGTGAGGATCCACCGCAATCGTTCGGACCATTCCCGTTCATCGCCCCTCTCGTCCGGCGCGAAGGCGATCTCCCAATACCGCTCGATTCGCAAGGGCTCATCCGCGCCGATGATGAGCCGATGGGCCGGGGGGAGTTTCCGAGCGCCCTGATAGATCGTGCGGGGAGAGGGGATGTAGCGGGTCGCCAGAAACCAGTCCAGGGCCAGAGGGTCTATCTCCCGGCTCCAGCCGGGCACAGGAAGCAGGGCCTTGAGTTCGGAGGCGAAGGCCAGTCCGCCGCCCGGAAGTTCGGCGTAGTAGAGCGGCTTGATGCCCAGGTGATCGCGGGCCAGGAGGAGTCGCTTCCGGCGGGAATCCCAGAGGGCAAAGGCGAACATCCCGTTGAGGTGGACCGGCAGGTCATCGCCCCACTCCTCGTAGCCATGGGCCAGCACCTCGGTGTCGGATTGGGTGGCGAAGCGATGGCCGCGCTCCTGAAGTTGAGCTCGCAGCTCCCGGTAGTTATAGATTTCGCCGTTGAAGACCACGGCGATGGAGCGGTCCTCATTGAAGATGGGTTGGTCCCCAGTCACGAGGTCAATGATCGCCAGCCGGCGCATGGCCAGCCCGATTGGGCCGTCGGTGTAATAACCTTCACCATCGGGGCCCCGGTGGGTTAGGATAGCATTCATGTGGCGCAGGAGGGCCGGGTCGGGGTGATCGTGGGGAAGATACAGGCCGACAATCCCGCACATCTACTGCTCCCTCGGCCAGGCCAGGATATGGCGGGGGAAAGGGGGGCCGGACAGGGATCGGCCCTCCAAGTCTCCCACCTGATAGCCTATTTCTTGTAAGAACTGAGCCGCCATCTGGCCCTCTTCTCCGTGCAGTTCTACCAGGCAAAGAGGGCGGTCGCGTTGGAGTAAAAAGCGACTGCCCTGGAGGGCCAGATATTCAGCACCTTCTATATCCATCTTGATGAAATCCACTGCAGGTTTCCGGGCGAAATATTCATCCAGACAGGTGGCCGGGACTTCAATGGAATGGTGAACCGGGCTGGGTCTCACAATGCTCCACTCGCTGGTGTAATGGAGCGGAGCGTTCAGGCGCACAGTCCGCTGCTCCCCATCAGTGACTGCCAGGCACTCCACGGTGACCCGGCTTGCGAAGCCGTTAAGAATGATGTTCTCTCTAAGCCAGCGAGCATTTTCGGAAAGAGCCTCAAAAGCAATAACGTGCCCTGTTTCGCCGACAAGATGGGCCAGGAGGAGCGTGAAATAACCCAAATGGGCTCCGATGTCCACGCAGGTCCATCCAGGTCGGACCCTCTGCATCAGCGCCCTTATGACATCGGGCTCGTAAGGCTTCTCGACGTATGTGCCGAACACGCCGGGACCTTTCATCCGCAACCCGGACAAGGGGGGCGGCAGTTCCCAGGCCACACGGTCCATGCGATCAAGCAGCCCTGAGTGCCGCAAAGCACCCTTTACCCGCTGGGGGAAAATGTGCCGAAGCAGGCGAAAGGCTCTCTGCCTCATCTCAAATCCCTTAAGACTTACGCAGTTCGTTTCCCATCGGGGCTTTGGGGGCGGAGCAGGGCGCCTTCGGCGCCCTG
>JAUQQB010000121.1 GCA_030550075.1 Chloroflexota bacterium
GCGCCTTTGGCGCGCGGCTCGGCCCCCAAAGCCCCCAGAAGAAAACCTGCGTGAACCCCCTATATCCGTATGGCGTTGCGTGAGAATGGCTGAATCGTTACCCTTTCCGAACGGCGATCATCCCCCACAGATGCCATGGTCCATCCCATACAGACCACACTTGAAGCTCCATGCGGGCCCCCTGAGCCAGGGGACGGAAGGCCTCCAGGAAGGGAGCCCCCCCATCGGGACGGGCCGTCCATCGGTAGAGAACCCGGAACGCCCTGGACAGGAGCGTGGGCCCGGCGGGCCAGGCGCTGAGCAGCACGACGAACCGGCCTCCCGGCCGCAACACTCGCGCGGCTTCCTGCCAGGTCGCGGGATCCAGGATAAAAGGGGCTGGGAACGTCGTCACCACCGTATCAACGATTTCGTCCGGAAACGGAAGCGCCTGCGCCCGACCCTGTACGA
Source organism: Chloroflexota bacterium (assembly GCA_030550075.1). GTDB lineage: Bacteria > Chloroflexota > Anaerolineae > Thermoflexales > Thermoflexaceae > Thermoflexus. The sequence goes on from JAUQQB010000121.1 coordinate 451, forward strand.
TAGGAACTGCAAAGCCGGTTCGCTGTCGAGCCCGGCGAGCCATTTGGAAGGAAAGATCCAGCCCAACTGGGCAAAGGCCTTGATGAACCATTGCCGCCAGGAGGTAGCCGGGGCCATGGCCGATCTCCAGCACCCGCTCCCCCTCCAGATGATCCAGCACCCGCATCACCCAGCCCACCCAGCGTCCCGCGGAGACCAGAGCGGCGACCCCATCATAGGCCCAGGCCCCCTTGTGATAGAGCCAGTGTAAGAAAAGCGAAAGAAATGCCAAAGGCCTTCCTTTCCTTCGCATTGCTTGTCCTTTAGGGCTTGTGCCATTGGCCTCTATCGGAGCTCACAAATACCCCGTTTCAGTAAGGCACATATTCGCAGCGGTGCTCGTTCAGGTTCAGGGCAAGGTGGAAAGGGCTGACCCCGCCTCAGTCCCGAAAATCCCCGAGTTGAGGGCGAGGGAGGACGAACACCATTAGTGATTAACCAGTGGTGCAGGTTCGGGTTCCTGGAGAGGTGGAAAAGGACAGCCCCTCCCCCCTTCCCTTCCACGACCCAAAGGGCTGTGGGGAGAAAAGCGGCACCACACGAATGTTTTATAGAATCATTCGCGTGGTGCCGCTTTCACAGGCCTTTGGCCCCCACCCCGCCCCCCCCCAAACCCCCACATTGAAGGCGAATGGGAACTCGCACCATTGGTTATTAGAGCTGGAGCGATCCCTTTCATATCCTCTCCTTGCGCTTAGAATTTGTAGAACAAACCTTAACGCTCTCGGAAGAATCACCCCTAACCTTTGCGGGGCCGCTCGTATCACCCGCAGACCCTGGGCCAGGATAAGGGCTGTATCGAACTATGGAAATGGACTGGGAAGAAGAATGGATCCCGCAGGATGGCCCCTGGGCGAATCGGGAAATGGCCCTGAAGCTTTTGCGGCGCGGCGGGAGATATATAATACCAGACTATAATACCGAACGGCCTCACGAGATGCTCGGAGGAGCTGTGCCAGCCAATTGCTCTCGCCCTTCTTCCCGGAGATGGGGAGGGGACCTGAGCCCATTGGGGTTTCTGGCCCAGCCGCAGGCTCGCCAAGCGGACCGAGCCGGGTATGTCGATCTCCGGGGACAACGGTACAAGATGGGGATGGGCTTGGCCGGGAAGTCCGTTAGACGGTTTCCGGGGGAAGAACCCGGGGCCTGGCACGTCGCTTTGGGCTCCACACGGCCGAGCCGGTTGGTGCTTCAGGAGCCTTCAAGATGGATGGTAGGTGTTGCCGATCTCTTTCATATGTGACCTGCGCCCCCGTCTATACGCGTGAGAGAGGGGAGGCGAGCATTACCCTGGCCAACATGGGATTCTAAACATCACTCAGGAGGATCCAGAATGCCTCAGGGAGCGCTGGCGGAGGAGCCTTTCGAAGGGATGCGGTTGACGTTTGCCGAGGAAAGCACCATTACGGCTGTCTATCAGGTCCAGCGGGTGCTGGCCCATGAGCACAGCCCATTGCAGGAAATCGCTATCCTGGAGCTCGAGAACTGGGGCAAGGCGCTGGTCCTGGACGGCGTGATTCAGTTCACCCAACGGGACGAGTTCTTCTATCACGAGTCCCTGGTGCATCCGGCGATGATGGCTCATCCTCATCCGCGGCGGGTGCTGGTGATCGGCGGCGGGGACGGCGGGGTGGCCCGGGAAGCCCTGCGGTATCCCACGGTGGAAGAAGTGACTGTGGTGGAGATCGACGGCCGAGTGGTGGAGTTATGCCGCCAGCATATGCCCGAGTTCGCCTCATCGTTCGATGATCCCCGGGTTCGCCTGATCATCGGCAACGGGCGCACGTTCCTGGAAGAGCGCGCGGATGTCTACGATGTGATCCTGCTGGACTCCAACGATCCCCTGGCGGAGCTGGCCCGCAGCCTGTTTGACCCGGTGTTCTTCCGGCTGTGCGCGGCGCATCTCACCGATGAGGGGATGCTGGCCCTGCACCTTTCCGAATCCCTGTTCCGGGAAGGGTATCTGGGATACGAAGCGCCGATGGTGCGGGGCACGCTGGGTCAGCTCTTTCGATATGTGGAGACCATCCCCATGCCCTACTCCACGTATCCGTGCAACTGGTGGAGCTTCATCGTCTGCTCGAAGGGGTTGGATCCGCGTGTGACGCGCAACCCCCATCCGTTCCGGGGGCGATACTACGATCCCAGCTACCATGCGTGGCTTTTTGCCCCGCCCGCCTTCATCGATCGCCTGGAGGAACTCAAGGGGGTGTTTTGAAACCGGGTTGCGTTCTCATCGCAGAAATTTGGGGAGTATCAGGGGCGCGTTGAAGGCGCGCCCCCGAACACGATCTCGGACAGCAACGATTCAATGATGCCCATGCCACGCAATAAGGTTTCACATGGGGGCTTTGGGGGCCGAGCCGCACCCTTTGGCATGTAGCTCGGCCCCCAAATTTTTATCCCCTCCTCACGACCCTCCGGGCCGTGAGGAATCAAAGGGACGAGGCCCTTCCCGCCTCTTCGCAGGAGCTCCGAACCGGGTGAGGCCATGTGGATATCGTTACCTCAGACATAGATATCCCGCCGCGGATATGCCATATAGACTGCCGCGATGCTGGCCAGAACGATCAGCAGCGAAACCAGCACATAGACCCCATCCAGATGGCCTTCCCGCAGGAAAACCGCGGCATCGAAATATTTAAAGGGCGTGAAATACTTGAGGAAATCGAAGTCCCTGGACATGTTGGAGATCGCGAATGCGAAATACGAAGCCAGGATCAGGGCGATGGCCACGGAGGCGGCGCGCCAGGAGGGCCGCAGCAGGCTGGCCAGCATCAGCCCGATGGCCAAGAAGATCAGCTCGATGAGGAACATCGCTTCCATCTCAAGCACCAGGAGGCGATAGAACGCGGCCTCGGGCTGATAGGACTGAACGGCGAGCACGGAAACCACGCCGGTCACCAGCGTGAAGAGCAGGCAGTTCACCAGCGCGGCCAGTGCCTTTGCGGTGAGCACGCGGGAGCGGCTCACGGGCAGGGCCAGAAGGAAGTCAGCAGTTTTGCCGCTTTCCTCTCGAGAAAGGACGCCGCTGCCCCATGTGGCGGCGGCGATCGCGCCCATCAGCGCGAAGTAGACGAACATCACGCCGAAGAAGCCCTCCAGGGTGGTGAGGTCAAAGGGGCCCAGGCCGAAGGCCGCTGAGACCGCCTGGGGGAACGATTTCAGGACCGCTATCATTTCCGGGTTGTTCACATAACCGGCCATTTTCATCACAGAGAGCAGGATGAACAACGCCATAACCCCGCTCCAGATCAGGAGCGACCGCAAGCCAGATTTGAATTCATGCCAGAAGACGTTCATGGGTCTTCCCTCCATGTTTAGACAACGGCAGGGATGTCGCGGCGGGTGTATCGCCAGTAACTGAAGGCCAGCGAGATCACAATCATCGCCACGCTGAGCAGCACCAGGGATGTCTCATACGCATTGTGCTGAACCACATAGGTAGGATCGAAATGACGGAAAGGAGTGATGAGCTCCAGCTTGACATCGCCCAGCAGATCCCCGAAGGCGTTCAGCACATATCCCCCAAAGCTCAATGTCAGGCCATAAGGCGTCACGCTGCGCATCCGCCACACCAGCAACGAGAGCGCCAGGCCCAGGCTGAGGAAAACCGCCTGGAAGACCGCAATGCTCCCCAGCATCAGAAGCAGGGGACGCGCCTCGTAAGGGCGCCCTTCGCGGAACAGCTCGATGAAAAGAAAGCTGCTGGCCCACGTGACCGCATTGGTCAACGTGAGGGCGGTGAAGGCGGCCAGGAGTTTGCTGGTCAGGATCTGAGCTCGGGTAACGGGTTTGCTGACCAGGAAATCAGAGATCATCCGGCTCTCCTCCACCGCGATCAGGCCGAAGCCATAATTGCTGGCCTGAAGGGCCAGGAGGATCTGCAGGAACGTGAAGACAAAACTGTAGTAGCCTATCACAGAGGCAAGATCCACCCCCGCCATCCCAAAGGCCTCCAGGTATTCCGGCGGAAATCGTTTCAATGTCTCCTGCAACACCGCCGCATAATCCGCGAAGGTGGGGAAGAGGCCCATATACAGCAAGGCGACCAGGACGATGCTGGCCGACCAGATGAGGATCGAGTTCCGCTTCTGTCGTAATTCGAACCAGTAGATGTTGGCCCTCATGACTCACTCCTCTGGTAATAATGCATGAAGATCTCCTCCAGGGTCGGCTCCTCGATCGTCACATCCGTGAGGTTCATGGCGCTCAGCCGGCGCAGCACCGCGTTGATGTCTCCCCGGTAGAAGAAATGCACCGCGTGGTTAACGCGCTCCAGGTTGGTCACGCCGGGCATGTCGAAATGCGAGGGATCTATATCCCGGGCCACCACCCGGACTTTCTTGTAGTTATTGCGGATCAGCGTTTCCATGTCGGCGATCTCCACGATGCGCCCCTCGCGGATGATGGCCACCCGGTGGCACAATCGCTGCACTTCGCTCAGGATGTGGGAGGAGAAGAAAACCGTCATCCCCCGCGCGTTCTCCTCCCGGATCAGGTCGAAAAACCGACGCTGCATCAGAGGATCTAGGCCGATGGTCGGCTCATCCAGGAAAACCAGCCGGGGGTTATGCATCAGGCCCTGCACGATGCCGACTTTCTTTCGATTGCCATAGGAAAGCTCATCCACGCGGCGGTTCAGGTCGAGATCCATGTATTCCGCCAGCTCATGCATACGGCGCATGCAATCGCGGTTATAGAAACTGGCCGCGTATTTCAGCAGATCAATCACCCTCATGCGCTCGTAGTAAAAGACCTCGCCGGGGAGGTAACCGATGTCCTGACGGATCTCCGGCCCATACCGGTAAACATCCTTGCCGAAGATCCGGGCGCTGCCCCGGGTCGGGTAAATCAGGGCGAGAAGCAGGCGGATGGTGGTGGTCTTCCCGGCGCCGTTCGGACCGATGAAGCCGAAAATCTCCCCTTCCTCCACCTGGAAGGAGACATCCTCAATGCCGCGCACCCTGCCATAATATTTGGTGAGACGCTCCACCTCAATGATGCTCATGGCGTTTCCTCCTGCGTTGCTGTTGGTTGGTTCCGATCCCACGACGTAGAAACTCGATGAACTGATCGGCCACCCCCAAGAGGCGCTCATCGTATTCGGAAGCCACGTGCTCGGTGTAATACTCCACGACCAGGTTGTTCAGGGAGGCCACCAGAAAAGCCATCAGGCGGACGTCCAGATCATCCCGCACCTCGCCACGGCGGATGGCTTCCCGGATCATTCGCTCGAAGATTTCCTGAGCGATGGCCATGCCGCGCGCCAGGGCTTCCTGGTAGATGGGGGAGTTCCGGCTGGCGAGGAGCTGACGTCCGATTTGAATATACAGAGGGTGCTCCTGAGCGAAGCGGATGCCAGCGACGTAGAGTTTGTGCAACATGGTGAAGAAGTCCTCCCGGCCCGCGCGCTCCAGAACCGGGCGCAGATAGCTCAATTTCTCTTCCCCAATGATCTGCAGCACATAGAGCAGGAGATCCTTCTTGTTCTCGAAATACTGATAGAAGCTTCCCTTGGCGATCCCGGCGCGCTTCACGATCCGGTTCACGCTGACGCGGGGGAAGGGATGGGCAGCGAATTCCTCCATCGCCACCCGGAGGATAAGCTTCCGTTTCTCCTCCGGCAGATTGAAGAAGGTCGCTCGGGGCATGGGACTCGCTCCCATATGACCATCCGGTCATATGACCAGCCGGTCATATTTTACTCCCGGAGGGAAGGAGAGGCAAAAAGCGGGGGGCTACGAGGACTCCATGGATCGGACTCGCGATCCATCCCTCAGGAGGGTTTTGGAGGACGTGGGAAGCGGCCGAGGGCGACTCCCGCCATTTTCCTCTAGCCAAGAGTCATGGATCGCTTCGATTTCGAAACAACCAATCATAGCTCCAGGATACGTAGGGAGGGAAGATCCACACCGGACGCCGGACCACAACCCGCCCGGCGTATCGGATCTCCACCCATCGCAGCGCGGGCCGGCCTCCCCTTTGCGCCGGACTGGTCCAGACCTCCGTCACCCAGCCGGATCGAAAGACCGCCCCTTGCGGAACGGGATAGAGTCGTTGAAGCGGACGGGAACCTTCCGGGGCGATCAGGGCGACGTCCCATGCCGCGAATGGCGTGGGCTCTCGAGCCCGCCATGAAACCTGAACCCACACCCGAGTCCCTTCCGGGACGGGAGCAATCCATATCTCCGGCGGTTGCAGCTCGATGGAGCTGAAGGATCGGGTTCCCCGGCGGACCGGCTTCGGAGCCGCGTGGATCTCGATCCATCCAAGGGTCAGCACATCTCCTCCTCCGGCCAGGGGAAGCCGGGGGAAGCCCGGAGTCCCCGTCTCATACCAGCCGATGCTCACCCGATAGCGCCCCGGGGGCACAAAGTGCGGAATGAGAAGGCTCCGCCCGATCTCGTAAACCGAACCCGGAACCCAGCGATCCGTCGGAGGATCCGGCTCAGCGTCCCAGTTGGCCCAGAGCCGGCCTTCCTCATCCACCAGGTGCACGAAGAGGGTCCACCGCCGATCCAGCTGCTGATCCGTGGAGAGCCTCAAGGACCATTGCACGGAATGGCCCGGCTCGACGGCCTCCTGCGTCCAGCCCACCTCACGCAGCTCGATCCCATTGGTCCATCGGGCTCCGAAACCCATCCATCGGACCACAGGGACCTTACGGACCAGATGGAACACACTGGCCCCATATTCAGGGATCGGGTGGGGAAACTCCGCCTGGAAATCGATCAGGTGAGTGGCCTGCAGGCTCTGGAGCCAGCCTTCCCAATCCGCCCGATAAATGGTGACCCCGATGAACCAGAAAGAGGGAGATCGATCGATCACCTGAGCACGTTGCAATGGATCCGACCACTCATAGTTCAAGAAACCGGATCGCCCGTCCCACAGCATGTGCCAGCGAGCCTGGACCAGCCTGGGCTCCGAAGTCACCAAAGCGGCCAAAGGCTTAAACATTCTTTCGTTCTCCTCGTTCTCCAGGCCCAGCGGAATGGCTGTCAACACCGGGAAGCTGGTGAGCCCTATGAGGCCGGGCAGGACCCATAGGGAGAAGGTCCATTTCCATCGAGCCCGAAGCATGATGGCCGCGATGAGGGTAAGCAGCGGGACTACAGACATGGCGAAGTAACGGGCGGCGAAGAAGGGCCATCGAAGGGCCAGCATGGCGCCGACCCCAGGAGGGAGCAGCGCTATCGCCACCCAATCCCCCCAGCCTCGGAGCCTTCCAGATCGGCGGGGAACGAGGAGGCCAAACCCCAGGAGCACCCCTGCCGCCAGGGCGATGGCCTGCGCCAGCCGCCCATCCGCCAGGGGGCCGACCAGGAGGTTGGCCCAGAGGTGCCCCAGGACGGCCCAGGGCATCGGGCGCACCGGAATGGCCGAGAGTTGCCGAACTGTGTGCTCCAGGCTGCCTGCATAAGCCTGAGCAAACCACCCGCCGAAGGCGGCCATAAACGGGAGGGAGGCCAGGGCACTCTCAATCCATCC
>JAUQQB010000122.1 GCA_030550075.1 Chloroflexota bacterium
CGCGGCTCGGCCCCAAAAGCCCCCGGGAGGAAACCGCTTGCAAAATCTCAAGAAGAAGTCCCATGAATCAATATCCCTCCTCACAGCCCAATGAAGAAAGGAATAAAGAGGGATCAAACAATCATTTGTCGACTTGTGCAACAAGTCTATAATTTACTGGAATCAAACCTGAGAACCAGGAGAAAAATCGATGCGGATTCTGATCGTGATGGCTCATCCGGATGACCCCGAATTCGCGGCCGGAGGCACCATCGCACAATGGGCCCGAGAAGGCCACGAGGTCATCTACTGTCTGGCCACCCGCGGTGAAAAAGGAAGCGATGATCCCATGATGGCCCCGGAACAGCTCGCCGCCATCCGGGAAAAGGAACAGCGCCAAGCAGCCGCAGTGCTCGGGGTGCGCGAGGTGATCTTCCTGAATTACACTGATGGCACGCTGGAGCCCAACCTCACCCTACGGCGGGATATCGCGCGCATGATCCGCCGTTACCGCCCAGAGATTGTAGTCACCATGGATCCGCAAACCCTGATCCGGGGCAACCGTTACATTAACCACAACGACCACCGAGCTATCGGACTGGCTACACTGGACGCCATTTTTCCGGCTGCAGGAAACCCGATGCATTTCCCAGAATTACTTCAGGAAGGACTAGAGCCTCACCAGGTTCGAGAAGTCTATCTCTCTACCACCGAACATGCCAATCACTGGGTGGAGATCACCGATGTTTTCGCACTGAAAATGGCTGCCCTCCGATGTCACGCCAGCCAAATCCGAGACCCCCTTGCGCTGGAACAAAGGCTACGAGAACGACTCCGACACCAGATCGATGGTCGGGAAATCCTTGCCGAAAGCTTCCGACGCATTATCCTGGAGGGATAGGAGCCTCACCCATGTGGACTATCCAGTGCGCCCGTTGCCGTCGAATGGATACCTATCATCCCACTCAATGGCGCTGCACCTGCGGTGGACCATGGGAACCTCCCCGACCCATTCCTTTCGATCACCGCGCCATCCGCCCTTATCAGCCCGGGATCTGGCGCTACACGGAGCTATGGCCCTTCGGTCAGGATCCCATCACCCTGGGCGAGGGATGGACACCCATGATCCCCCTATCCTCTATCGACCCGCGATTGTGGGCTAAGCTGGATTATGTAATGCCCACCGGCTCTTATAAAGATCGGGGAACAGCCACCGGCCTGAATGCCCTGCGCGAAATGGGGGTTGATCAGGTCATGGATGATTCCTCTGGAAATGCTGGCGCCTCGCTGGCCGCCTACGCCGCCCGCGCAGGTCTCCAGGCCACTCTGTTTGCGCCCGCCCATGCCTCGCCCGGCAAGAAAGCCCAGATGCACGCCATGGGCGCTCGCCTGATTGAAGTCCCGGGGCCTCGTGCGCAGGCCACCGCAGCCCTGCTCCAGGCGCTGGAAACCGGAGGGATCTATGCCAGCCATGTCTATAACCCATTTGTGCTGCTGGGCCTAGCCGCTGCAGCCTGGGAGATCTGGGAACAACTGGGACAGGCCCCCGATGCAGTGATCACCCCCCTGGGCCATGGGATGCTTTTCCTGGGCCTCTTTCTGGGCTTTGAGGCTCTACAGGCCGCCGGCTACATCGATCAACTTCCTCGACTCTACGGCGTCCAGGCCGCTGCCTGCGCGCCCCTGGCCCATGCCTTCGCCGCAGATCTGGAAACGCCATCTCCAGCTGAGGAGGGGAACACGATTGCTGAAGGAGTTCGGATCCCATCGCCCCCACGAGGCCGGGAGATCCTACAAGCCGCCCGGACCACCAGGGGCGCCATCCTGGCCGTCCAGGAATCTGAGATCCGGATCGCGCAAGAGGCTCTGGCCCGACAGGGACTGTTCGTAGAGCCAACAGGTGCCCTGGCCATGACAGTCTGGCCCCGGATCGCTCGGGAGACCGATCGCATTATCGTATTGATGCTCACCGGGAGCGGCTTGAAGAGCCTTCATAATTGATCCTCCACCTGCCACAGTAGCAATGCAGAAGCCCATCCGGTGCTCTATCAACGGAGATTTTCCGCGCCGCCCCGGAACTGGGAGATGTTCTCTCCGGAGAGCACGGCAAAGGGGTGAGCCGTTGGAGTAAACTCCGAGATGTAGAAGGGCACAAGCAGGACATCTCCCACGCCTTGCTATCATAACTATGGAAGAAAATGTTACGACGTCCCAAAACGAGGAACCTGCAGATGGAATCCCAGCCAGCCAACCCCTGGCTCACCATAAAAGACCTCCCAGCCAGCGAGCGACCCCGGGAGCGCATGATCCAGCATGGGCCAGCCATTCTCTCCACCGCCGAGCTGCTCGCGATCCTGCTTCGAACCGGTCGGCGGGGAGAGAACGCGCTGCACCTCGCCCACCGGATGCTCCAGATCTGCGGAGGGCTAACCGGGCTCGTCCGCACCCCCGTCCATGAACTGGCCCGGATTCCAGGCGTTGGCCTGGCCAAAGCCGCTCAGATCCAGGCTGCCCTGGAACTTGGACGCCGGGTGGCCACCGCCACGCCCGGGGAACGGCCACAAGTACGCTCCGCCCACGATGCCTATCTCCTGCTGGCCGATATGGCAGATCTGGAGCAGGAAACCCTCCGGACTCTCCTGCTGGATACCCGAGGACGAGCGATCGCCATTCCTACTATCTATGTGGGCAACGTGAACACCACTCTGGTACGGCCGGCGGAGATCTTCCGTGAGGCCATCCGGCGCAACGCCGTCTCCCTGATCATCGCCCACAACCATCCTTCCGGGGATCCCACACCATCCCCGGAGGATATCGCCCTGACACGAGACCTGGTAGCCGCGGGACGACTGCTGGGAATCGGCGTGCTGGATCACCTGATCATTGGAAAGGGCCGATACACCAGCCTGCGAGAACAGGGGGTAGCCTTTCACACGCCATAATGATGGGGGATAGCCGTTGCGATTCCCTGGGGGAAGGAACTGGTCAGGCGCTTTCGGTGCCCGACCCAGCCCCAAAATCCGGCGAAAAGGGCCAACGGAGTAGCCCCCCAAAAATAGAGCGGCACGCCCTTCAGGGCGTGCCGCTTTACCAGCAAACAGACCCTCAACGGGTTTCAATGCGCGCCGCGCGCTCCCGGAGCGCGGCCTGCGCGGCGGCCAGCCGGGCCACCGGAACCCGATAGGGCGAGGCGCTGACGTAGTTGAGGCCGATTTCATGGCAGAACTCAATGGAGGAAGGATCCCCTCCATGCTCGCCGCAGATCCCCACCTCCAGATCCGGCCGGGTGCGGCGGCCTTCCTCCACCGCCATGCGCATCACCCGCCCCACGCCCTTACGATCCAGCACCTGGAAGGGGTTCTCCGGCAGGATCTTTTCCTCCAGATAACGCAGGAGGAACTTGCCCTCTGCGTCATCCCGGCTGATGGCCCAGACCGTCTGGGTCAGGTCGTTCGTGCCGAATGAGAAGAACTCCGCCACCTGAGCCAGCTCCCCGGCCAGCAAAGCCGCCCGCGGGACCTCGATCATCGTCCCGAACTTGTATTCGACCTCGATCCCCTCCCGGGCGAACACCTCGCGGGCGACCTCATCGACGATCTCCCGAACGATCTGAAGCTCCTTCACATCCGCGCTCAGCGGGATCATGATCTCGGGCTTCGGCATAACGCCCCGCTTCCTCACATTGCAAGCCGCCTCAAAGATGGCCCGCACCTGCAGCCGGATGATGTCCGGATAGAGGATCCCCAATCGGATGCCCCGGAGGCCGAGCATGGGGTTCATCTCTCGCAGGGCATTCACCGCCCGCAGGAGGGCCTCCTTCTCCGTTAGCTCCTCCTCCATCTGCTTGAGGGACTTCTCTCCCTTGCGCGGGCGGTAGCCTTTGATCTTGCGGCGTTCCTCGACCCGCGTCCGCAGCTCCGCCACCTCAGCCAGAAGCTCCTCATAGCGTGGCAGAAACTCATGCATCGGCGGATCGATGAGGCGGATAATCACCGGCAGGCCATCCATCGCCTCAAAGAGGCCCTCGAAGTCCTTACGCTGGACGGGCAACAAACGATCCAGGGCCTTGCGATAGGCCTTGACCGCCTTGGAAGTTTGAACCGCCCGCTCGGCCTCTCGCAGGGCCTTCTGGGCCTTCGGATCCTCTGGACGGGCCTGGGTTGCCTGATGGGCCGCGCGAAGCTGATCCATCAGGCGCTGAGCATCCGGGGCGTTCAGAATCATCTGACGCACATAGGGCAGGCGGTCGGGCTCAAAGAACATATGCTCCGTGCGGGCCAAGCCAATACCCTCGGCACCGAACTCCCGGGCCTTGCGGGCATCCCGCGGGTAATCCGCGTTGGCCCAGACCTGCAGACGGCGGAACTCGTCCGCCCAGGAGAGAAGCTCCGCCAGTTCCCGCTCCTCCGCCAGGTTGGGATCGATCGTGAGGATCTGGCCAGCGAAGACCTCGCCCGTGCTGCCATCAATAGAGACGAAATCGCCCTCACGAATCACCCGGCCGTTGGCGGAGAACTGCTTGCGCTCCAGATCGATCTGCAACGCTTCACAGCCCACCACTGCCGGCTTGCCCAGGCCCCGGGCCACCACCGCCGCGTGGGAGGTCGCCCCGCCGCGTTGGGTGAGAATGCCTCGGGCGGCGATCATCCCATGGACATCATCCGGGGTGGTCTCCGGGCGAATCAGGATCACCGGTCGGCCATCCCGACCCCAGGCTTCCGCTGTGTCGGCATCAAAGACCGCATGGCCTGTGGCAGCACCCGGCGAGGCATTCAGGCCGCGGGCCAGCAAATCCCCCTTCTCCCGAGCTCGCTCTTTAGCCTTCTCGTCGAAGCGCGGGAGGAGGAGCTGGTTGATCTGCTCCGGTTCCACCCGCATCACGGCCTCTTCTTTCGCAATCAAACCCTCATGGACCATGTCCACCGCGACCTTCACCGCCGCCTTGGCCGTGCGCTTGCCCGTGCGGGTCTGAAGCATCCAGAGACGCCCGCGCTCGATCGTAAACTCCAGATCCTGGACGTCCCGGTAGTGCCGCTCCAGCAGGGCCGCGACCTCCAGGAACTGACGATAGGTCTCCGGCATCAATTCTTCCAGGCTGGGATAACGGAGGCGACGTTCCTCTTCGGAGATGCCGTGTTCGCGGGCCCATTCCTGAGAGGCCTTCTTCGTGATCTTCAGGGGCGTGCGGATACCAGCCACCACGTCCTCGCCCTGGGCGTTCGGGAGATACTCCCCGTAGAGCTCCTTCTCGCCAGTCGCCGGGTTACGGGTGAAGGCGACGCCGGTAGCGGAGTCAAAGCCCATATTTCCGAAGACCATGGTCTGGACATTGCAGGCAGTGCCCAGGTCGTGGGGGATCTTGTAGAAATTGCGGTAATCGACCGCCCGCTTGCCAAACCAGGAGTCAAAGACGGCGCGGATGGCCTGGCGGAGCTGCTCCAGGGGTTCCTGCGGGAATTCCTCCTCCAGCTCCCGACGGTAAAGGGCCTTGAATTCCTCCACAATATCCTCGAGCATCCCCACCGTCAGATCTGTATCCTGTTTGCCCTTCGTCCTTGCCTTGTAGCGATCCAGGATGTGCTCAAACTTCTCACCGGGGATGCCCTTGACGATGCGACCGAACATCTGGATGAGCCGGCGATAGGCGTCATAGGCGAAACGCTCATCGCCGGTCTGGGCGATCAGGCCATGAACGGTCTCATCCGTCAGCCCGACGTTGAGGACTGTATCCATCATGCCGGGCATGGAGAACTTGGCACCCGAACGCACGGAGACGAGCAGGGGATTGGCGGGATCGCCAAACCGGCGGCCCACCTTCTCTTCCACCTGATGGAGGGCCTCCAGGACCTGCTCCCACATCCCCTCGGGGAACTGTTTGCCGGCGGCGAAGTAAGCGTTGCAGGCCTGTGTCGTGATGGTGAAGCCCGGCGGAACCGGAAGGCCGGCTCCTGCCATTTCGGCCAGGCCCGCGCCTTTACCTCCCAGCAAATCTCGACGACGCTCGGCCGGGATCTCCCGGTAGCCTTCTTCGAAGAGATAAACCCATTTCTTCATCCCGCTTCCTCCAGAGGACTAAGATCGGGGAGCCGCTGACAACAAGTTTCAAAAGGAAATGATAACGCAGCTACAGGATTTCAGCAACTCGCCCTCCGCCCCTTTCGCTGAGGGCGTAGAGTGAAAATTTTCACAAACTGGATCCGGGGGAGCCTGATGTCCGCAATCTCCCTCAGGACTGATAGGTTTAGGAGTTACGCAGTTGAAAGCTCTAAAGGTGGGACGGAATGGCCCCACCCCCAAAGCCCCCATGGGAAACGAACTGCGTAAGTCCTAAGGTTATTTCCCGGGCTTCCTTCCATCTGCTTGTTGCACCATTATGGATGGGGCGGCATTTGCGGTTGGGAAGACTTAAACCCGAGAATAATAGGGAAGCAATCGAGATCCATCCGATTCCGCTCCTGGAGCTCGATGATCAGAGTAGGAGAAGAGTATGAGGAAAGTGGAGCTTCTCAGCATTCTCCTGCTCATCCTGTTCTACGCCGCCGTGACAGTCTGGATCCTGACCCATCACAGGCCTATCGATTACCCGGTCTACGCGATGGCGGCCTGGGGCTTCCGGCGGGGGGAGGCCGTTTACCGCTGGGGGGAAGAGGATTACGCCCGGGCGGCAGCGGCACTGGGATTCTCTCACTACACATCCCCTTACCGCTATCCACCCCTTGCCACACTGCTGGCGCTCCCTTTGCTGGGACTCCCGGACCGGGGGATCGGGATGTGGATAGTTCTGCAGGCGGCATGCGCGCTGCTCACCGCCGAGACCCTGACACGATCCTTCGGGAGCTCTACGCCGGCGATACGGATCGTCATCCGACTCGGCGTGGGATTCTTCACGCCTTTCCTGACCAGCCTCTACGCGGGTCAGATCAACCCGCTGGTGACATGGCTGGCTGCGCTGGCGATCTGGTTGATCGCTCATGGACGAGAAGGCAGAGGAGGGTTCCTGCTGGGGCTCGGCTTGATGCTGAAGCCGCTGGCGATGGGGATCGCCGTCCTCCTGCTCTGGGAGGGACGCTGGAAAGCCATGGCCGGGCTCCTCCTGGGGGCCGCGCTGGCTCTGGGGATCAGTGTTCTCACCTTCGGCCCACCAGCCCTGGGATTTCTCGGCGTTTCTCTTCCAGGCACCGGCAGCGCGTATCCACCAGCTCAGAACCTTCCCTCCCTGGCCATCCGTTGGGGGACCCACCATCCGTACGGGTTCGCGCTGGCCGATGTCCCTGAGGTGGCCCGAGGGACTGGCCTCGCTCTCGCCGGATTGCTGATCTTCCTGACGCTGATCGGATTGGGACGACCTGGAGCACCTCGCGGGTTATTCAAAATTCGCGCCGCATGGGTGCTGACCGCCACCTTTCCGGCGAATCCCGGGACATGGTATCATCACGGAACAGTGCTCAGCGTGAGCCTTGCCGGGCTCCTGCATCGGGCATGCCAGCGCTCCAGGTGGTGGCAGGCCATCCTGGCGGCGAGCGTCAGCGCGATCGCCCTCTGGGGAGTGGCCTGGCATGCGTTCATCGGCTGGACCCCATTGCTGGACCTGGCCACCTTAGGAGCACTGGGGATGTGGATTCTCCTGGCTCGGGAAAGGGAAGATGAATGAACGACGTCATCGGATCGCTCTGCTTGGGCTCTGGATCGGTGTACTGCTTCTCCTCTTCCGTCCTCAACTCCATGGGATGGACACCATCGCTTATTACTCCTGGCTTCGCTCCGGGATCATCCAGGGGAGCCTGGACGTCAGCGACGAGTTTGCGCATTTCGGGTATCTTGCGGAACGAGGGCGTTCCCCCACTGGATATCGCATCAACGAGTGGCCGGTTGGGCCGGCGCTGTTGTGGTCGCCCTTCTTCCTCGCCGCCCATGCGCTGGTC
>JAUQQB010000123.1 GCA_030550075.1 Chloroflexota bacterium
CCCTCCCCACGGCCCTTTGGGCCGTGGGGAGGGGGGAGAAAGGGGGGTGGGGCCATTCCGTCCCACCTTTAGAGCTTTCAACTGCGTAACTCCTAAGATTATTGAAAAGCCCCGGTAGCACCATCCGTTGCTACTTTTCGCACACCCTCTGAGTTAGAATCATGCTTGCAGGCGCAAATGAAATAAAGGGAATCAAGATGGAGATGAGAAAGCAAGTTCTGCTAATTGATCCAAGGGAAGAGGACCGCCAGGAGATTCAGCAGCGTCTCCAGAGCGGTGTTCCTGAAATCGAATTGATCTCCGTGAAAACGCTGGCAGGAGAGGAACGCCTCGAAGAGCTCAGCGCTGTTGATTTGATCCTCACCGAATGGCGGCTCCCGGGGATGGATGGCATTGAAGTTCTCGGCGCCCTTCAGCAGCGGTGGCCTGGAGCGCCTGTAGTGGTGATCACCCGCGAGTGCACCCCCTCGCATGTAGCGGCGGCATTCCGGGCAGGGGTAAAGGATGTGATCTTGAAATCGCCAGAGGATCTGGCCCGTCTGCCGGAAGTCGTGGCCGCGGTACTCTCTTCGCCCTCCCAGCTATCCATTCTCCCTCCAGCGATCCTTCACCTCCTGATCGAGAGCGCCCAGGAGATCTTCTTGATCCTGAACCCTGATGGGACCATCCGTTATGGAAGCTCAGGGGTCCAGAGAGCCCTCGGATACACTCCGGAAGAGCTCTCTGGCAAAAGGCTCCTGGATCTCCTTCACCCGGAGGACCTCCCCCTCGCGGTGGAAATCCTGCAACAGAAGCTTTGCACACCCGACGAGACCGCGACGCTGGAATTGCGCTTCCAGCATCAGGACGGCTCCTGGCGGGTTCTGGAAGTTACCGGGCGGGCCGTGGGGCGTGATCCAACGACCCGCATCCTGGGGCTCGTCTGCCAGGACCTCACCGAACAGCGCCTCATAGGAAGCGTGCTCCATCGATCCCATCTGCGATATGAGGAACTGGTCCATACCTTGGATGAGCTGATTTGGGAAGCCGAGGGCGATCCGCTGCATATGACTTTCCTCAGCCAGCATGCGGAACGGCTTCTGGGCATTCCGCTCCATTACGGAGAACGGGGGCTGGCCTTCTGGTGGGATTACGTTCATCCGGAGGATCGAGCTCGCGTCACGGAGGCCTACGCCCGTGCAGCCGCTGAGAATCGGGAGCGCATGCTGGAGTATCGCATGATCACCGCGGATGGACGAACGCTCTGGGTACGGGATCGGATCCGGGTTGTGAGGACGGCAGAGGGCGAAGTCCGGCTTCGAGGGGTAATCGTGGACATCACGGAGCAGAAGCGGGTGGAACGAGCTCGGGAAGCTCTGACCCGCGTCCTGCGCGTCTTAAATGAGCTTCCCGAACCCCTCTCGGCCTTCCCTCTGATTGCCATTGAAATCCGCGCCATCATGGATGGCCAGCGGATCAGTTTGGCGCTCCTGAATCCTGAGAGGGAAACACTCACGATTTGGAGCGATGACCCGGAGGCTCCTGAGCTTGCCCATGAGCAACGGTTCCTCCTATCTCAAACTGCCGCCGGGGCTGATATCCAGGCCGGTCGCCCGCACATCAGCATGGATCTGGCCGCAGAGCAGGGGTTCCCTATTGAAGCCCGGCTGTATGCAGCCGGATATCGATCCAGCATCCATGCTCCAATCCGGCTGGGCGAGCAGGTGTTAGGAGCGCTGAGCGTGGCCTGGAAAGCGCCGGGAGCTCCGGGGCTCGAGGGGATGCCTTTTCTAAACCAAGTGGCCGAGGCGATAGCGGCGGCGCTCCTGCGGGCTCGCCTGATCACTGAGACGCGCCGACAGGCGGAGCATCTGGCCCTCCTGAACCAGCTGCTCACCATGGTCCACAAACCCCTGACGCTTCCAGAGGTGCTCCAGGTGGCGGTCACGGAGCTCGTCCAGGCCCTGGGGGTTGATCGGGGGGCGATCGCACTGCGACAGCAGCCCGGCGATCGTCTCCTGGTCGTGGCAGAGTACAACCCGATTGGAACCCCTTCTGGGTTGGGGCTGATGATCCCGGTGGCCAAGAACCCTTCGATGGTGCAAATCCTGGCCACCCGGTGTCCCCTGCAGATCGCTCAGGTCGCCATGGATCCCCGATTGGGTCCAGTAGGCCCCCGCCTGGCTGAACTCGGGATCCAATCCCTGCTCATCGTTCCCATGATCATCCATGGGGAAGTGATCGGCACGATTGGCCTGGATAGCGTTCGCCAGCCCCGGGTGTTCAGTGAGGAGGAAATCCGGCTGGCCCAGGCAGCGGCTATGCAGGCCGCCATCGCAGTGGAGCGAGCGCGGATCCTGGAGGATCTTCGGAATCAATCCGCGCGGTTGCGAATCCTCTATGCGACCGCACAGGCCTTGGTGGAACCCCGTGAACTATCCCATATGATGCGACGGGCGCTGGAGGTCATTCTCCTTCATCTCCCCGCTAACGGGGCCAGCGTTTATATCGCGGACGAAAAGAGATCGGGACGGCTTCGGGTCGTGGTGGAGGTGGGCTACTCCGCCACCCCGGTCACCCACGCCGTGTGGGAAGGGATTGAGGAGACCATCACCAACCGTGTGGCCGCTCAGGGGGAGCCCCTCTGGGTGGAAGATTGTGCCGATTATCCCTATCCTCCTCTCAGCCGCTGGATCGTGGAGCGCGAGAAGATCCGTAGCCACGCGGCCCTCCCCATACGCCGCCAGGGCGAAACCCTGGGCGTCCTCCACGTGATCTGGCGCTCCCCTCGCGTCTTTGACCCCGAGACCCGCGTGCTTCTTCAGAGCGTGGCGGACCTGCTTGCCCTGGGGGTTCACAGCGCCCGGCTGCTGGAACGCACCCGGGAGCAGGCGGCCCATCTGGAAACTCTTAATCAGGCGCTACAAGAGGCGCTGGCGTTGCGAGAGCAGATCATTCAAAATGTTTCCCACGAATTGCGCATGCCTCTGGCGATCATCCTGGGCTACCTGGATCTCATCCTGGACGAGCCTTCCGACGAGCTGGCCCCGTGGCTTCTTGAGAAGCTCTCGTTGATCCGTGACCGGGCAAGGCATCTACGGGCGCTGATCGAGCAACTCCTGATCCTTCAGGACCTTCAGAAATCGTCAACCCTCCGTTTGCAAGAACTGGATTTCGGACCGTGGCTTGCGGAAATTCAGCCCTTCCGGGGGAGAGGTATGGATCCGGGCTTGGCGTCAGGAGATGGAAATCGTCGTGGCCGTGGCGGATCAGGGGATTGGGGTGCCACCGGATCAGCTGGATCGGATCTTCGATCGGTTCTATCAGGTGGATGGGAGTCCCCGGCGGCGTTACGGCGGAATGGGGATCGGTCTGGCCTTATGCCGCGAGATTATCGAACGCCACGGGGGACGGATCTGGGCGGAGAGCCCAGGTCGAGGGTTAGTGATCTCCTTTACATTGCCGATCGCATCCGGTTTGTAGGGCTTACACCGTTAGTCCGCGCGGGGGGAGTTCCATAGGCCCTTTCCCATGGCCCTTTGGGCCGGGGGAGCAGGTCGCAAGTTACGTTAGCCTGGCGAAGCAGGGTTAGAGGAAAGACCTTCATGATCATCCCCATCCCCAGGAGGCTTCGATGATGACGACCGCGCGAGGCGCTGCCACCACTTGGCCTCAGTGGATCGCTCTGAGCATGTATGGGCTTGCTCTGACCATGACCTCCAATGTCGTCGATCCCCCCTGGTTAAGCCAGAAGGCCAGCGAGCTGGCGGGCCTGGGCTGGCAGAACACGCTGCTGGGCAGCGTGGCCTTCATCGGCCTGATCTGGGCCGCCCTTGTCCAGCCGATCTTTGGGGCCTGGAGTGATCGGGTCCGTAGCCCTTGGGGACGCCGCAAGCCGTTCCTCTGGTTGGGCAGCCTGCTCTTAGCCCTGGCCCTGGCCCTCTTGGTTGCCGCGCCTTCTGTGCCTCTGCTCATCCTGGCCCTACTCCTGGCGCAAACGTTCTCCAACATGGTGCAGGCCGCTTACCAGGGATTGATCCCCGATCACGTGCCGGAGGATCAGCGAGGCCGGGCCTCCGGGATCAAGGGGTTTATGGAGATCCCGGCCGTGGTGATCGGCCCGCTGATCGCCGGTTATTTCCTGGGCCGGGGGCAAATCTGGGGCCCCTATCCGGTGCTGCTGATGCTCTATCTTCTGGTCGGAGTCCTCACAGCGGTTGCTGTTCCTTCTCAGGCCCTGGCTGAGCCCCCCACCCGTCGCCCCACGTGGATCTATCAGGTGGAATGGAGCCGCGCCCCCACTTTTGCCTTCTGGCTGGCTCACCGCCTCGTGTTCTGGTGGGCCTTGCTCACCTTGCGCACCTTCCTGATCTTCTTCTTCCGGGATACGATGGGCCTGACGATGGAACAGGCTCAGGCTTTAAATGGGACCCTTTCCGCGATCCTTGGGGCAATGATCCTGCTGCTGATGGTGCCTTCCGGTGCCCTGGCCGATCGCTGGGGCGTGCGGCCGCTGCTATGGGGCGCAGGGATCCTCGCCGGTTTAGGGACCTTTGGCTTCCTGGGTGTCTCCCGGCTATATGGACGGCCGGAGCTTCCGGTGCTGGTGGCCGCCTCGCTGATTATCGGTGTGGGCGTTGCCCTGTTCGTGGCGGCCAGCTGGACCTGGATCACCCGCATTGTGCCATCCGATGAGGCGGCTCGCTATCTGGGGCTTGGGAACATCGCCACAGCGGTTGGCAGCGCCATCGCCCGCCTGAGCGGCCCGACCATCGACGCGCTGAACCGGGCGACGGGCAGCTTGCTGGGCTACGATGTAATCTACAGCCTGGCTGGCCTGTTGTTCCTGGGCAGCCTGCTCTTGGCGCGCCCGCCGGCGGGCCGGCAAACGTCCATAATTCGGTAACGCACGGATTTCTCCCTCTAAGGGCTGACGGATCCCCAGTTTTGGCCGGTGACAGATCGAAGCTGTAGCGTCCCCTTTATCCCAGGCATTTTGGGGTGGATGAAGGAGTTTGTCCTGCACGAGCCCTCGTCAAACCCTGACTAACGGGGCCGCTGGCTCCGCCACCGATCCAGGGCGAAGAGCCCGATCACCCCAAGCAGGAGCAAAAACTCGAGGATCCGCAACGGGGGAAGCGGGAAAGTGGGAGAGGAGGGCGGCGGGATCTCCTGGGTCGCAGGCAACCGCTCCATTGCAGTGGTCGGAGTAGCCTGGGGAATTGCCAGGCCAAACAATGGCGCTGGAGAAGGCGTGGGGCTCATAGCGTGCTCCTCCAGGGCGCGCAACGCTTCCCGCCCCATTTCAGTAGCCGGAGCGGCGGCTGGCGCCATCGCCGGCCCTGGGGCCATCCGCCCCATGGACAGAATCAAATCCAGGCTCAGAACCAAGATGAATGCTGCGGCCACTGCCCATGCTACCCGTCGAGGCCAGCCCACCGGCTGGGGCACACGGGCGACCTGCTCCGGCCGAATCGCAAACGAACGAGGCGCTCGCACAGGCGGCAGAGCTCGCAGGGCCTGAACTGTCCAGCGGAGGGTCTCCCATGAGCGAGCGCATGGGGTACATGCGCGCAGATGGGCTTCCACCCGCGCCTGCTCTCCGGGATCCAGGCGGCCGTCCAGATACAGGGAAAGCCGATCCTGAACCCACCGATGTTCGTCCACTTTCTGATGAAAGAACGGCATTCTTGACCACGCAGAGAGTTTGTCGTCTAATCCAGCCATCCGACGCTTTTCACTGGAATCTGACAGGAGTTCTATCCCCTGGAAAGCAGCGAAATGGCCCCAAAAGCCCCCTTACCCTAAATCACGTAACAGTCATGCCCCCTTCTCTTCCTCCCCGCGGCCCAAGGGGCCACGGGGAGGAAGAGAATAAATATCTTTGAGGATTGGGCCGGGGCCGAAGGCCCCTGACCCATTCTGTTCTCTAAGAGGGACGTATCTTCCCGGGCAAAAGTTCCCGATGGACGAGTAGGAAATCGCGGGCCCGCATGCGGGCCCGGCTCAGGCGCGACTTCACCGTTCCCAGAGGCACCTGGAGGATCTCCGCGATCTCTTCATAGGAATAGCCCTCAATATCGGAAAGCACCAGGACAATGCGCTGGTCCTCAGGAAGACTCTGGATCGCGCGATGGAGCAAATCAGCTAACTCCCGGCGCTCCACATAGAACTCTGGCCCTTCTACCGGTGGAAGGGTCATCTCCACATCAGGGCCCTGATCTACCACGAACAGCGCATCGAGGGAAGCTTGCGGTCGACGGCGACGGCGGCGCAATTCGTCATAACAGACATTCGTCACAATGCGGGTGAGCCATGCCAGGAAAGAGCCGCCGCGGAATCCCCGAATCCCCCGGAAAGCAGCGATGAGGGCCTCCTGCATCGCGTCCGCGGCTGAATCATGATCGCCCATAATACGATACGCGATGTGGTAGAGGCGATCCTGGTAACGGCGCGCGAGCTCGTTGAACGCCTCCAGGTCGCCGGAGCGGGCCGCCTCGATCAGCCGGGCCTCTTCAGGAAAGGAAGCCGATGGGGTCATATACGAGCGCCGACCCTTAATCAACGAAACGATATTTGATCAATGTCCACAGGGCTTTCAGGCCGTCGCGAATCGGGCGGATCTTTTTTCCCTCTTTAAACTCCCGCCCATAGTAGGAGATGGGGACCTCGAAGATCCGATAGCCTCGCTTGAGGATTTTGGCGGTGATCTCCGGCTCGAACTCGAAGCCCCGGGCACGTAACGGGATGCCTCGCACGACCTCCGCCCGGAAGACCTTGTAGCCGGTCTCCATATCGCTCAGGATGGCATCGTAGAGCAAATTGGTTACCAGCGTGAGGAACTTGTTGCCGATCATGTGCCAGAAGAGCATCGCCTTGCGGGGGCCCAGGAAGCGGGAGCCGTAAACGACTGAGGCTCGCCCTTCCAAGATCGGGCGGATCAAAGAAGGGTAATCCCGCGGATCATATTCCAGGTCGGCGTCCTGGATCAGGAGGATATCTCCCATGGCGTGGGTGATACCGGTCCGCACCGCGGCCCCTTTCCCCATGTTCCGCTCGTGATAGATCACCCGGATGTCCCCATTCCGGGCCTCTTCCTCCAGGATCTCTCGCGTCCCATCGGTGGAGCCGTCATCCACCACGATGATCTCATCCGCCAGGCCCACCGCCCGGACCTGTCTGAGGATCTCCCGGATCGTGGCCCGCTCGTTATATACCGGGATGATCACCGAAAGCCGCATGTTGTCTCCCTTTGCCGAATGGAGTTTGTGAGGGAAGAGATCTGCTGGCTTTTTTATACCACAACATGCGCAACGATTCAGCCTGGCTCCATTCGGTTCGGAGCTCCCACGAAGAGGCGGAAGGCCCTGCTCCCCTGCATCTCTCCGCGCGCCTTTGGCACGCGGCGCTGCCCCCAAAGCCCTTAGGCGGAGAGGCGCGCTTTCCTGCTTGAACGATATGCTCAGCCCGTTCCTTGCCAGCGGGGGCGGCAGAAGCCATTCGCGAGCGTCGGCGTCAAATTCTTTCCCACGCGGAAGGAGAAGGGGGGAGGGGCTTGCCTCGCGCAAGGGAAGGGCCTGAACGAGAAATCAGACGGCCCGTTTGTCCAAAGTCCAAAAATTCACGATTCGCCAGCTCCTGGTCCAGAGTCAACGGATGATGACATCGGGCCTTGTGAGGAGTGCCGATGCTACGCCTCGCGGGTCAAACCGGTTAAGCTTTTGAACTATTTCGGCTTGGAGGCAAGCCCTGGATAACGGATTATCACCCCTCTCTCATCCGAGGCTCTTGCTCCGGTCCATCAACACTCGATATCCCATAACCTGCTATTACTGCGCAACAACCCCAGTGAATGAAGTGCTTTGTCGCAAAGATGAAAAGGACGTGGGGGGAAATTCCAAT
>JAUQQB010000124.1 GCA_030550075.1 Chloroflexota bacterium
AAGTCTCAGTGGTATCCACTATAAAGGAGATCATAAGCCTATATTCTTTGGCAAAGGAAATCCCAATCCAGACCTCTCCTTCCAAAGCATCGCCCTCTGGCGTAGAGCGTTTTTTTAACGAATGTCCATAAGGCATCCAGTTCCACCTGGGAGACCTTTAATTCCTTGAGGAGCATCTTATTGACCTCCTCGCAATGTCTGGCTGCTATATTCAACCAACGGCGAACTGTATCGACCTTCACTTCTAATACCTCAGATACCCCTCTGAGGGATATCCCTTGGACCAAGAGCTTTAAGGCTAAAAGGACTTTATCTTCAGGGGTTCGGAGGTTATAGAATAGGGTGCCTGTCCGACGGCAGAAAGATGTTCCACATACCCGGCAAAGGAATTTGCGTCGCCTCTTCCCCTTTTTAGCCTTGATCGTCCCATTGGAAACGATATTACCTTCGCCTGTTTTACCATATAAGGTGCATTCTGGATTTGGACAGGCTTCATTTTTTAAGTTATATTTTGGTTTTCTCCCTCTTTTTGCCATCCTACTCCCCTCCCAGCAATGATCTCAGTAATGAGAGGATAGCACACAGAGGGCCAATTATCAACTATTATGGGGTCATTACCAACAATCCGATGATGTGTAAATTAGACTTGCTGCATAATTGGACGGAGATCGCCCTATTCTGCTCCCTACAGCCCAGGGGGCCACAGGGAGGGATCGAAAGACTCTCTTGGGGCGCTGGATTGGGCGCCATTGAAATCCCTAGAGAAATGCCTTTTCTTTCTGCATCTCAAAAAAGCGATAAAGAGTTAAAGTAATAGAGAGGTAAGGGAAAGGTTATTTTTTGGAGAAAGGACAGGGTCTTGGCTCATAACGGGCCAACCTTTGCCAAACGGTGGAGATTCCATCGCTCCTCGGGAGCCCATTGCCCTGATTCTGGTCCACCAGCGGATGACAATCCGCTGAGAAGACGGACGCATAGGGGGATCAGAAGTCCCTATATCTTTGGCAATTTGGATCATCCTCGGAAGGCTTTCCCCAAGTTTTCGGCTTCGATCTCCAATAACGCCGGCGACGATGGGCCTTGTTCGTCGGCTTCCAGAATGTCATCTGATGGGGCGGATCGAAGGGTCTCTTCTTAAGATGGCGAGGAGGCCAATTTTTGGGATCTAATGCTGGATGGTGGGGATAGAGACGCCCAATATACGCCGGATGGCCCGAGGCTGGCTCGTTCTGGATCGGCTCCGAGCATTTGCTCCCTTAGGGCCTCCCAGTAACGGACTTTCGGGTTCAAGCCCAGGAATGCGTCACTATCCTTAGATAGCCCATCCCCTACCCGTAACTTAGTAAAGAACACGAGCGGTTTCCTTTCAGGAGGATAGGTATGAAAAATCAGACCAACTGCCGAACACTCTTCCGACAGAGGATTCCGCACGCTGGATGGACCCGGTCCGGTCAGAGCCTGGTTGAGTTCGCTCTGATCCTTCCAGTGCTGTTGCTGTTCATGCTGGGCGTCATGGAGTTTGGTCGGATTCTCTTTGTCTACACAGAGGTCTCCGGCGCCGCGCGGGAGGCCCTGCGGGCGGCGACGGCGACGATTCACCGGGGCAACGATGCCGACCGCGGAAAGGTAACAACGGCCGAGTGCACTGAGATCCTGACCCGAGTTTATGGGACCCTAGTGCTGACGCCTCGAACCCAGGTGACCATCACGGTGGAATATGTCCGTCCAAGCCCTGGAAGCAGCACCACCATCGTTGGGGTCTGCTCTTCCGACTCTGCTCAGTCTCAATTGCCTACCCAGGTGCTGGTCCTGAATGATCAGGTGTATGTGGAAGTCCAATCCCAGGTGAGCGCAGCCACCCCCTTGATCCGTCCCTTCGTATCGAACCTGCCGCTGCGCTTTGCCGGGATGCGCTCGGTGGTCCCGATCAGCGGGATCGCTATGCCGAAACCTTGATCAACCGGCCCCTTTTATTCGCAAGCTGACGGAGCCCTTCGATGCGACCGTGTTTGAAGTCCTGGATGCGGCATGTGCAGCAGGGCCAGAGTCTCGTAGAGTTCGCTCTGGCCGCCACCGTGTTGTTACTGCTTCTCA
The DNA here is from genome assembly GCA_030550075.1 of Chloroflexota bacterium. Taxonomy (GTDB): domain Bacteria; phylum Chloroflexota; class Anaerolineae; order Thermoflexales; family Thermoflexaceae; genus Thermoflexus. Next base: position 2,095 of record JAUQQB010000124.1, read on the forward strand.
GTGGGGTCCTGGATCTGGGGCGGATGTATATGGCGTGGGTGGCGATCCAGGATGCGGCTGGCGAGGGGGCGCTGTATGCTGCCATGAATCCCCGTTGCATCAGCGCGGCGGATGGCCCGATGTGCGCCTCCCCGAACAACGCTTACGATCGGACATTCATTGCGATCCGGCAAACACCCGGCACCCCCCTGGATCCCTATCGGGTAACGATCACCATCACGCCAAACGATCCTAACCAGATTTGCTTCGGCACACCGATCACGGTCTCCACCACGTATTCCTTCACGATGATCACACCCCTTCTACATGGGATGTTCGGCTCGAATGTAACCCTGCGGGCCTATGCGGTGCAACGAGCGTTGAACAATGGCTCCGCAAGCTGTCCCTGAGGTATTTGAAAAGGATCCTTTCGGTGTCAGCAGCGAAGCCGCTGACACGATCCCCTTTCTGATGTGAGGAGGTCAGGATGTCGATAGGAAACATCGGGCGACAACGAGGACAGGCGCTGGTGCTGATCGCCATCGCTTTCGTCGCCCTGCTGGCCCTCACCGCTCTGGCCCTGGATGGAAGCAATGCCTATGGCCAGCGCCGGCGGGCCCAGAATGGGGCCGACGCCGGGGCCCTGACCGGCGCCCGGTTCCTCTGGGATCCGCGGCCATGGTGCAGCAACCCTCGTGGATACGGATGTCTGGAAGCCGCCCTGTTGCGCGCCGTGAGCACGGCCATAGAAGCCCATAACCTCCCCGACACGGATGGTGTGCCGGGAAACGCTTACAACGGCAACATCCAGGTCTTTTACACCGATGCTGATGGAAACGTTCTCGGACCGGTGGGCGGTGGATTCGTCCCATCTAAGATCGGCACCAAGGATGTCAAGGGGATCCGGGTGGTGGTCTGGAACCCCTTCTCGGCCTTCATCGCCCGGGTCATCGGCCAGGCGAACCTGCGGGTGAGCGCCGAGGCCACCGCCATCTACCAGCCCCCTATCTCCTGTAATGGCTGGGCGATCTTCGGAGGATGCAGCGGCAATTGCCAGCAAAACGTGCTGAAGGCAACCGGCGGCGGGCAAGCGGGGGTGGTGAACGGGAATATTCATTCCAACGCGGATATTAACATCAGCCAGCAGATGTATATCAATGGGGTCTGTGATTACGTCACGGAAAAGAGGGGGAACGGCACCTGCCAGACCCAGAGCCAGGGTGGCTATATCCCGATGCCCGAGTTTTATCGCTACGAGGATTTCCTGCCGGGCGGCTCCAAATGGAATCAGGTGGATTCCAGCCGACGCTATTATTTCAACGGGTCGATCACCCTGAAGTCCGCCGGGCTGTGTCCGAACCCCGGAAACAACTCCGGTGGATCCTATAAGCTGTGCGACGGCCTCTATGTGGTGAACGGCGATGTAACCATCCGGGGCGGGGGAACTGTCACCATCACCATTGTCACCAATGGCGAGATCAAGTCCACCAGCTCGAACAACGATCAGGCTTATTTCAGAGGGTTCTACCGGGAGCCGGACGGCAAGGGACAGTTGCTCTTTTTGTCAACCTCCAGCAACACCAGCCAGGGGGCCATCCAGCTCTCGTATGCCCGGATCTCATGGGAAGGGCTGATCTATGCGCCAAATGGGAAAGTGAATCTTTCCGGATCCCAGGGCTTCACCGGGAACGGTGCGATCTTCGGATATGAGGTGGACATCTCTGGGGCGGACTTCCAGCTAACCTATAACGACGACGCCTGCCCCACCACGCCGCCGCAGATCTTCTTGTTCAAATAGGCGCTTTCTCGGGGAGGCGTGGAACCGCCATGCCCCCCTTCTTTTTGTCTCCCGGAAGATATAAACAGTCTGACTCATCGGGTTGATGCAGGCCGAATCGTGACTCTGATACGTGGCGATCCTTAAGATCAGGCTCTTATCTTCCACATTTTGGGGGCTGGGCCGGGGACCCTCGATCCCCGGCCCAGCCTCCAAAAATAAACTTGGCTCATGTCGGCTTTGAGGTGAAGGGAGGCATCCCTCCAGGCCTCTGACTTCCGAACGATCGGATCGATGGGCCTCGATCCCAGGTCCACCATCCCCCGGAATCCGAGAGGGTGCCCCTTTCACCCCAAAACCAGCAGGAACTGGAAGGTTTCCCTGGTAGGGGCGAAAATTTTTCGCCCCTACGCGAGGGTATGATCGACAGCCCTCCTGAGATGGATCTCGAGCCCTGGGTCATTATCCCCGAAATCCGAGGGGGGTGCCCCTTCGCCCAAAAACCGATAGGAGCCAATAAACCTGATCCCTCTCCTCGCAGCCTCGTGGTCACGGGGAGGGAAATCAAGAGGGGAAGAGCTCCTCAACTCCCTTGGGCGGAGGTAGCAGCCTGAGCCCTGACTCACTTTCCCCCATTCCTATCGGAGGGAGCATGCGGACTCGTTATGGTTGGTATCGAGTTGGGTTCACGCTAGGAATGGCCAGCCTGGGGCTGGCGATCCTGTGGCTGGCAATGAGCCGCCAGGTAGAGGCCGGGATCCAGATGCTTTCCCAAACCACGCTGGACCATTTCAGTGGCGGGGAGTTCCTCCGCACCGGTCTGGCGGATGTGGACGACGGGGCGGTCTCACTACTCCGGGCCGGGCTTTCCGGGGAGTGGATCACCAGCGTGGTGACCACCGGCCTCACCCCTCGCTGGGGACACGCCGCCGTTTATACAAACGGACACATTTACGTCATCGGCGGGCTCTACGACATGGCGGTCCCCAACGCCCTTACGACCACTATTGTGCAATCCGCCACCGTCTTGGGCAACCACGACCTCTCCCCCTGGGCCACCATCTCTACCAACCTGACCACCGTCTTCACTCAGGGGACTGCTTACGGCGGCGCGGTCCTGATCAACGACCGCCTATATGTGATCGGCGGACGGCAGGCGCCACTTCTGGAGCCGGGGGTTCCCCAACGCCAGGTAGCTTACGCCCGGATCTATCCGGATGGCTCCCTCTCTCCTTTCACTTCCACAACATCTCTCCCAATGGGTCTCTCCGACATGGCCGTGGTGACCTGGGAGGGCTGGATTTACATCCTGGGTGGGCTGGATGCAAACCTCCATGTGACGGACACCATCTATGTTGCTCATCCTGATCCAGCCACCGGGATCATCACGGGATGGACCGCCCTGACCTGGACGCTTCCCCATCCGTTGTTCGATCACGCGGCAGTGGTGGAGCAGGGCTATCTCTATGTGATTGGGGGAATGACCAGCACCACCGGCAGCCCGTTGTATGAAGTCTGGTTCGCCCCCCTCGGACCCGGAACCCTGCAGGGGCCGTTTACCCGAACCACCTCGCTGGATAATAACCTGGTGGAGCTGGCGGCCATCGGCTACAATGGCCTGCTGCTGACCAGCGGCGGCCTCCAGAGCAACCTCCAGGATCCCAGTCAGGAGGTGCGGGCGGGGATAATCGCGGATAGCGGACCGGTGATCACCTGGACGGCCACCAGCGTGATCACGCCGCCCCGCCACGCCCATGCGATGGTGGTGCTGCCGGATGGATGGGTGTATGTGATCGGCGGCCTGTCCCAATCGAACAATCAGAAAGTCCCCCTCACCCACATCAACGCCGGCCGCCTCGGCACCGAGGGCATGGGGCTTTTCGTCTCCAACGGCCGATATCTCGCCCCACCCTTCCATCTGGACCGGCGGCGATTGCTCCAGGCGCTGCGCCTGCATGGGCTGCGTCCGGATTCCACCGAGATCGCCGTCCGTTACCGCACGCGACCTCAGGATGGCTTCCCGTGGAGCGATTGGAGCAACTGGGTGGCGCTTACCGGGACCGGCGAGCTCACGGTTTCCATCCCGATCACCACATATGTTCAGTCGCTCCAGTATGAGCTGGCCCTCACCACATCGAACCCTCTCACCGCGCCCTTCCTGCTGAACGTGGATCTGATCTATGAGGTGCCCGATCGCCCGCCGACCTGGGGGAAGATGGCATCGCCACCCGAGGGAACAGCCGTCCGGCCTGGGGATCGCATCACCTATGCGCTGGTGCTCACCAACGACAGCGGGGCCACGCTCCACGGAGTCCGTCTCCAGGAGGACTTCCCCGCCGGAACAGAGTTCGTGGAAGGGTCCGCCAGCGCCTCGCCCGCTCTTTCATGGACCGTCTCGCTCGCCGGCGTGATCGGGGAGCTGGAGGCGATGGGACAGGGACAGGTGGTGAGCCTGACGTTCGCTGTGACGGTCACCGCGGGCGCAGGCTCCATCGAGAACACCGCCTACCTTTACACAGATGAATTCCCACCCGACCCGCGAATCATCCGTCACCCGATCGCCGCGCTGACCGGGACCCTGGATGCGAGGCCACCTTCAGGAGGTATGGTGTTCCCCAACGACCGGATCACCTACACGGTCCGCATCACCAACCCGGCCCCTGTGGCGATCGGCCCGGTGGAGATCACCGGCCGCTTGCCGGTTTCGACAGTCCTGCTCCCTGACGAGACCCGGGGCACTGGGGGGACCGTCTTCACAGATTCCTTCCCGGACCTCCGCTGGACCCTCCCCACCCTGGATAGCGGAGCGGCAGCGGTCCTGACGATGACCGTGCGTGTGACCGATGCGCCCTTCATCGCGGACGGCGCCTGGCTCACGGCCACCGCCGCCCTCTCCGAAGTTGTCCCGCTTCCTCTCGGCACAGTCGCCCACCAAGTGCGTCAGCCCTATGCGATCCAGATTTCCAAGACTGACGGAAAAGTAACCGCTGACATCGGCGAGGTCCTGGCTTACACCATCACCCTCACCAATACAGGGTGGGTGACGGTAACCGACATCTGGATCACGGACACGCTGGCTGGGTGGCCGTGGATCGTCTTCCCGGATCAGCCGGGCTCTCCGCAATGGATAACCGAAGGGCTGGTGCTGGGGCCCCAGGCGATGGTGAGCCTGACCCGGCAAGCCCAGATCAGCCTCTCGGCCAACATTTCAGACGTGATCGCCTTCACCAACACGGTCCAGGTTCGCTCGACCGGCAGCGCTGGGTTCCCGGTAGCGGATCGTTTTGAAGCTTACGATGCGACCCGGCTGCTGGGCCCGGATCTAGTGGGAGCGATCCTGCCGGATTCCGTTCTGTATGACGATCGTTCCACGCCCAGGGTGCTCACCTTTACAGTCATCGTGACCAACACCGGGCCCGGCACCGCCCGGCCGCTGAGTGGCACCCTGGGGTGCGCGCCGTGGTGGGTGCTGATCGGCATCAAGATCAATGGGAGCCCGGTGAAGGCCGACTATCTCCCTCTTCCGGCATGGCAGTTGCGTCCCAGGGAAAGCGCTCAGCAGATCTTCACGGTGACTTCTATGGAAACGATCTCTACCCTACAGGCGGAAGTGGATGTGTTTGCCGGATTAGGGGATCCCACGCGGGGCTGCGTCATGGAGACCCGGGAGGATAACAACACCACGCCGGTGGTATGGATCGGTCGGGACTTTCGAGTGTTCCTCCCTCTGATCCTTCGAAGCCCATAAGCAGACCAGCTACTGCTCGGTAGCACGACTTGCTTCGGCCGAAGCGATGGCGGCGCCATCGTTGCGCTTAAGTTTCCAGCCATGGTCGGATCCGGGCAATCGGGTTATAATAGTTTTTACCATAGGAGTTACGCAGTTGATTTTCTCCTGAGGGGTTTTGGGGGAGTCGCGCGCCGAAGGCGCGC
>JAUQQB010000125.1 GCA_030550075.1 Chloroflexota bacterium
CGCCCTGCTCCGCCCCCAAAGCCCCCATGGGAAACGAACTGCGTAAGTCCTAATGGATTTTCGGGAGCTGGGTCGAGCGCCTTGCCCCAAACCCACAGGAACGGAAATGTTTCGTCGGTAGGGGCGAAAAATTTCTCGCCCATGAGGGGAACGCTCGACTGCTTCCCCTGAATGGGTCTCGGGTCCAGGCCCTTCATCCTTGGAATCGGAGGGGGATGCCCCTTCATCCGAAAACCGATATGAGCAAATCCTGCTCCGTTGCGCTCTTGGCGGTGCCTACGCGGGTTTAGCGTTTGCCCCTCCCCTCTACCCTATCCCCCGCCGCTTCGCGGCGGGGGATAGGGTAAATGAAAGTTCGGGTGTTGGGGCGGCCCGCAAAGCGGGCTGCCCCAACACCCGAAAGCCCATAGTTTGCAGAAGAGAAAAAGGATTCGCTCAGCTAAGCGGAGTGCTCAAACAGAAAGCCATGCGGCCTGTTTATCTGAAGTCCGGTTTCGTAAATCCGATGGGACGACTCTCTCAGGGCCTTCGATGGAAAAGGTGGTCGCTCCACCCGGAGCGATGGTGGGGGATTCTGGCCTTCGGCCTGGGCCTGCTACTCATGTGGAAACTGGAGGCCCTTGTTGAGTTCGCTGCGGCCATGGCCGCGTTGGCTTTCCTCCTGCGGGTCCCGGAGGCCGGCCTGGGGGCAGCACTGCTCACCGGGCCGCTGGCGCCGCTGGAAAACGAGCTCTGGCGTCCGCCCTTCAATAGCGCTCAGATCCTCCTGGGTCTGGCACTCCTGGCCTGGGGATGGCGCGGGCTGGTGCGACGAGACCTCCGGGTTCCCGGCTGGGGATGGGCCTGGGCTTACGGACTCTTCCTGGGTTGCGCCCTGCTTTCCCTTTCCTGGGCCTCATCGTGGGAAGATGGGCTTCCGGAATGGATAAAGTGGGCGCAGATAGGATTTGTTGTGATCCTCGTCCTCACCGCCTCCCCTCGCATCCAGCGTGTTCTCCTGGGAGCTGCCCTGATCTCTGGAGCCATCCAGGCCGGCATCGGGATCTGGCAGGCTTTCCTGCGGGGGACCGGTCCGGAGCATTTCCAGCTCCCCGGCCTCTCCCTCTATCGGGCCTATGGGACGTTCCAGCAACCTAACCCCTTCGCCGGGATGATGGGGCTGATCGCACCGGTGGCCCTGGGGCTTGCCTTCGGGTCGCTCCGCTATCCCCAGCGATCCATCCGGGAAACGCTGCTGGGGCTGGGGGCGTTCAGCGTCGGGGGCCTGGCGCTGCTGGCTCTGATCGTTTCTTGGTCTCGAGGCGCGTGGCTGGGGGCGGCCATCGCGATAGGAACATTGATCGTGATGTTGCCTGCTCGAAGCCGGTGGGGGTTCGCCGCACTAACAGCCCTGATCCTGGCGGGGGCCTTCCTGTGGATCGCGGGATGGATCCCGGTGCCCATCCGGGATCGCCTGGCGGGGGCGATGGAGGAGCTTCAGGTCACCGATGTGCGCGGGGTGGAGGTGAACGAAGCGAATTTCGCGATCATCGAGCGGCTGGCCCACTGGCAGGCCGCGGTGGAGATGATTCGAGCGCATCCGTGGCGGGGGGTTGGATTCGGGAACTACGCCGCTGCCTATCCGGCCTATGCTCTGATCCGATGGCCGAACCCGCTGGGCCACGCCCATAACATCTATTTGAACATGGCTGCGGAAATGGGCTTTATTGGCCTCCTGCTCTATCTGCTGCTCTGGATCGTGATTGGAATCCACACATGGCGCGCGTGGCGAGGCCATACAGGATGGCGCCGCGGGCTGGCAGCGGGGCTGATGGCTGCGTGGATGCATTTGCATGTCCATCAGTTCTTCGATAATCTTTACGTGGCAAACCTGCCTCTGTTGATCGCCCTGTATGGGGCATGGGTGGAGCTCTTGGCTCGGGAGCCGGTGAAAGGAGCTCCCTGATTCCCCTTTGCCAGAGGCTTGGCTGCGGAAGTCCTACCTAATTCACCCTGGAGGCCGTCCGGTGGAAAGAAGACTTTCCCTTCGACCCGCGCTGGGAGATCTCTATCGAGCGTATCGCAAGGAGATCGTGCGATTTCTGAAATTTTGTGTAGTGGGGACGACAGGCTTTGTCGTGGACACTGGAATCCTGAACGGTCTGATCTTCCTGGGCGGATGGATCCCGGTCCTGGCGAAAGCGGTTTCGTTTACGGCTGCAGTCATGAATAACTTTCTGTGGAACCGTTACTGGACCTACCCCGAGTCCCGATCGAAGCCCATCTGGCAGCAGATCTCTCAGTTCTTTATGGTGAACACCGCTGGCCTGGGGATCAACCTGGCTGTGTTCGGGACGGTCTCGGGGCTCCTGATCCCTCGTCTGGGGATGAAGTGGGGGGTGAATATCGCTCAGGTGATCGCGGTCGGGGTGGCGCTCTTCTGGAACTTCCTGGCGAATCGCTTCTGGACGTATAACGATGTGCCCTGAGGGTTCCCTGTCCCTTTTGGGTGGGATGAGGGGGAGGGCCGCCGCTCACTCCGAATCTTTGTGATTTGCTCACCCGTGTTGCCGATTCGATATTAGCAGATCCACGGACAGATGCCCAGCTTTCATCGGCAAACCGCCCTTTCCTCCTCTTCACGGCCCGAAGGGCCGTGGAGAGGAGGATTTTATATTTTGGGGCAGGCAAGCCCGCCTACTCTAAAATTCCCAGAAGGAAGAGAGCGCCGAAGTTCCAATGGTGCGATCCGCCGAAATCAGGGTCTGTTAGGCAGATCCAGAGGGCTGATCCTTCCTCAGGGGTTTTGGGCTGGATGGGCTGCCCTCGGCAGCCCGCTTAGCCCAAAAATCTCAGCATTAACCACGGAGGCTCCCGTGCTGCGCGTAGAGATCGAATATTGTGCGGTTTGAGGGTATCTTCCCCGAGCGGTCAGGTTGACCGAAGAGTTGCTCAAGGAGTTCGAGGGGCAGATCGCTTCCTGGACGCTCATTCCATCCAGCGGGGGCGTCTTCGAGGTGCGGGTGAATGGAGAACTCGTGTTCTCCAAGAAACAGCTGGGGCGCCACGCGGAGGTGGAGGAGATCCGCCAGGCGTTAGGCACCTGGTTGAAGTGATCTCGTAGAGTTATGAAGACCGCCATCCAACGGCCTCCACTTTCTTTGCAGACTTAGGCTGTGATTCAACGCGCTCGGCCTGCCGGGAAGGTTCCCACACCGAAAATCTGTGGAGACAGCCGGATGCCGGCGGCCTCGAGGCGGGACATGAAATGCGGGCGGATCCCGGTCGGCCGATGGACCCCTTCCACCCTTCCCTGCTCCTCGCTGATCGCCTTCGCCTGGAAAGTAAACAGATCCTGCAACACCACCGTGTCCCCTTCCATCCCCTGGATCTCTGTAACGCGGGTGATCTTCCGCGAGCCGTCCCGCAGCCGCTCCTGCTGCACGATGAGATCGATCGCCGAGGCAATCTGCGTGCGAACCACCCGCAGGGGAAGATCCATGCCGACCATTAGCACCATTGTCTCCAGACGGGAGAGAGCATCCCAGGGGGCTGTTCGCGTGAATGGTGGTCATCGAGCCCTCATGGCCAGTGTTCATCGCCTGGAGCATATCCAGGGCCTCCGCCCCCCGGCATTCCCCCACGAGGATCCGATCAGGTCGCATACGCAGGGCGTTGATCACCAGATCCCGAATGGTAATTCTCCCGCTCCCATCGGGCAGAGCAGGCGCCGCCTCCAGCCGCACGACATGACGCTGTTGCAACTGAAGCTCCGCCGCATCCTCAATGGTGATAATGCGCTCGTCCTCCGGGATGAACGCGGAAAGCACGTTCAATAAGGTCGTCTTCCCCGAACCAGTCCCACCAGAGATGGCGATGTTTAACCGGGCGATCACACACGCGCGCAGAAACTCCGCCATCTCCGGCGTCATAGTCCCGAAGCGGATGAGGTCTTCCACCGTCAGTCGCCGCGCCGGGAATTTACGGATCGTAATGGTGGGCCCGTTCAGGGCACAAGGCGGGATGATCACATTCACCCGCGAGCCGTCCGGGAGGCGAGCGTCGGCCATCGGCCAAGTGCGATCCACCTTGCGTCCCAGGGGCTTGAGAATCCGCTCAATGACCTCCATTACGTGATGCTCATCCCGGAACCGCACGTCTACTTCAACGATCTTCCCGTCTCGCTCCACGTAGACCTGATGAGGGCCATTGACCATGATCTCGGTGATCAAGGGATCCCGCACCAGCGGCCCGATGGGGCCATAGCCCACGACCTCGTCTCCGACCTCATCCACCAGCCGTTCCAGCGCCTCTGGAGGCAGGGAAACCCGCGCGGAGGCCAGCAACTGGCCCACCCGTTCCTGGACCCAGCGCCGGTTCTCCGGCGTCATCCCCATCGACGGGGGCTCCGAACCCCTCCGCAGTTGCTGGATCACCCAGGTCCGAAGCCGGGCATAATGTTCAGGGGGCAGTGGCAGCTCCTGCTGACTCAAGGCGACCTCCTTTCCTTTGCAAGCTCCAGGATTTCCTTCGCCCATTCCCAAATTCGATGGGCAGTGGGGCTTTCCGGCTCGATCTCCTGGAGCGGGCGGCCCTCCTGTAGAGCTCGATGGGCGGTTACCGGATCCACCGGCCAGACCCGGATGGGGACGCCCCCCAGGCGGTTCTGGATCTCCGTCTCCGTCCACAGCTCAGGAACGGCCCAGCGTCGCACCCATATGGGCCAGACCTGTGGCGAGCGAAGGCCCAGCTCCTCCAGATGGCGGAGCACAACCCGTGCCCGCCGCATCCCAGGCCCATGGCTCTCAAAGGTGATGAAAATCCGCTGGCACCGGGGGAAGATCTGCGCGGCCACTGACCCGGTGGGATCCCCGACCATCCAGACCAGGAATCCGGCCTGGGGAGCCAGCCACTCCGCTACCGATTGCACGATGGTGGCGCTGGGCCTTCCATAGACGGACCAGACCTGGAGCCGCTCCTGAATTGGGATCAGGCCCTCAGCGGGATCTCGCCCCACCCCCAGGTCCTCCGATGTGATGCGGGGTTCTGCATTGAAGATCATCGCCCCTCGCCCCACTCCTTCCACGTCAACCAAGAACGTTGGGGCATGCACGGCGAGGGCAGCTGCCAGGGCCGAGATCAAGAGCTCCCCGGCGCTTCCTGGCCAGCTCTCCCCACCTGCGATCTCCAGCGCCTGACCTCCCGGAGCGAGAAGAGGACGGGTGGCTTTCAGGGTCTCCTGCACGGTTTGCACCAGCGTTTCAGCGGAAACCGGCTTGGTCAGGTAGGCCTGCACATCCAAGCGCTTCTGCTCTGCCGTCGGGGCCACCTGGGCTTTGGCAGTCAGCACAATCACCGGCAGGCCTCGCAGATCGGTCCGCTGGCGCATGGCTTCCAGGACCTCAAAACCGTCCATCCCGGGCATCATCAGATCCAGGATGATGAGATCCGGACGCTCCCGGCCCATCACCTCCAGTGCCTGGAAGCCATCCTCCGCGTAAAGGATGTCGTGGCCTGCGCGTCGAAGCACCAGTCCGATCAAGCGTCGGGCATCGGGGTCATCATCCACCACCAGCAGTCTTGCCATGGGAACGCCTCCCCCGCGAGTTCGACGGGGCCAGACCGGTTCTCAGGACAGGCCCTGTCCGTCCGTTTTCACCTTTTCCTACACGCACAGGAGTTACGCAGCGGGTTTTCTCCTGGGAGTTTTTAGGGGTGGAGCCATCCCACCTCTTCTCGTGGGCCCTGAACGGCGTAACTCCTATCCTACAACAGACGGGGCTGCCGGGCCGAGGAGACCATATCGGCCCCTCCGGCGGCTAAATGGGCCAAGCGGGTGGGCTCTGGAAGCCGATGGCCTCGAACACAGGCCATTACGGTAGCGATCGCATTCTCCAGAGAGATGCGATGGCCGATGGAGACAAACACCGGGCTGGTCCCTGCCTGCGTGCGCAGCACGGCGCCGATCACCTCCTCCCCATCCCGGAGCAGCGTCCAGGCGCCCGGCTCATCCGGCGGCATCTCATAGCGCCCCCACAGTTTCGACTTTGCGCATCCGATCGATGGAAGATCCAGGTAAACCCCGAGATGGGTCGCGATCCCCATCCGGCGGGGGTGGGAGATCCCATGGCCATCCACCATCAACAGCTGGGGGGCGAGCTCCAAACGATCCAGAGCCGCCAGAATCGCAGGAGCCTCCCGGAAGGCCAGCAAGCCTGGGATGTAGGGGAATGTCACGGGGACCTCTACAACAGCCTGGGAGAGCGGCGTGAGATCCGGGAACCGCACGGCCACTGCAGCCGCCCGGGCGACGTCGCCTCGAAAGCCGACATCCACCCCGACGATGATCGCGCCCGGTTCCGGCATGGGGCCCTCTCGCATCACCAGTGAGCGGAGCCGGTGCTGGATCGCGACCGCCTCTTCCGGTGAGACATTCCATGGATGGATCGGAAGAGTCTGGATCGGCATTTTCACCTCGTGAGCGTCACCAGACGTCGGGCCAGCTCACGGAACTGCTCCGCCAGTAAGCCTTCCGGCTGGAGCATCACAATCGGGATCCCCTGATCGGCGGCCTGGTGGGCCAGCTCAGGGGCCGGGGAGAAGAAGCCAATCGGTTCGACGGAAAGCGCCTCCTCGATCTGCCGTCGGGTCAGAGCGATCCCGGAGACCGCTCGGTTCACCACCACCAGCCCAAGCTGTTGAGTGGCCCACCCGAGCTGGGATAACACATGGATCAGCTCACGCGCGTGAATTAAGGCCAGAGAAGTGGGCTCCATGACCAGAGCCAGATAACGCAGCTCCCCCAGCAATGCCCGGGCTCCATCATCCAGCGTATGCCCCATTTCGAAGAGCACATAATCGCCCAGCGTGGCCAGGTGGCGGGCCAGGGTGCGGATGTGGGCTGCGGAGAGCATCACCGGCCGCGGGGTATAAGGGGCCAGCAACATCCGCAACCCACTGACATGGCGCGTGAGATACTTCTCAATCGTGGGAGGATCCAGCTCCTGAGGGGGATACGCCAGGACATTCGGCAACCCCAGGGCCTGGGAGAGTCGGAGCAGGTAGGCCAATCCCCCATGCGGGGCCAAATCAGCCAGCAACACGCGAGGATAACGGAAATCTGGAGGAGGCGTTCGAACCGTTGGGGGGAGATGACCAGACCCCTGAGCGAGGACCACGGCTGTGTTCAGCGCCACAGTGGAAGTTCCCACTCCTCCCTTCACTCCCAGGAAACCGATGGTGGCGGCCTGGATCCCCGCCGTGGTCTCGGCCTTCATGCGAGCGGCTCGTTGCAGCAGGGCCTCCACCCGGGAGATCAATTCCGCCGGATGCACAGGCTTGGTCAGGTAATCGTCCGCGCCGGCCTGGAAGCCAGCGATCTTATCCGCCACCGCTGTCTTTGCGGTGAACATGAGGATTGGGATCCCGGAGGTCTTTGGACTGGCCCGCAGGCGTCGACAAACCTCCAGCCCATCCATATCCGGCATCATGATGTCCAGGATGATCAGGTCGGGCTGCTCAGTCTCCGCCTTGGCCAGCGCCTGCGTGCCGCTGGTCGCCGGAGTGACCCGATATCCCTTGCGCTGGAGCATCAAACTGATCAACTTGACCGCCTGCAGATCATCATCGACAACCAGGATCCTCTCAGCCATTGGATGAACACCTCAACCTCTCCGGGTTGAGCGTCTGCGGCTTCACCTTCAATTTCTCTAGGAGTTACGCAGTTGAAAGCTCTAAAGGTGGGACGGAATGGCCCCACCCCCCTTTCTCTCCCC
>JAUQQB010000126.1 GCA_030550075.1 Chloroflexota bacterium
GAAAGAGGGGTGGGGCCCTTCCGCCGCTTCGCGGGAGCTCCAAACGGAATGTGGCCCGGCTGAATAGTTACCTTTAGGGCGCTTTGTATCGGGGGGCTGCATGAAAGGTGGGTGGGGCCGCCTTTGGAAGCCCCGCCCACCTTTTAGGATCAGCTCAGGTAATCCTTCAACCGCCGGCTATAGTGCGGATGGCGCAGTTTGCGCAACGCTTTGCTTTCGATCTGGCGGATCCGCTCCCGGGTCAGCCCGAACATCTGCCCCACTTCATCCAGGGTCCGCCACTGGCCATCCTTCAACCCGAAGCGAACCTCCAGCACCTGCCGCTCCCGCTCGGGAAGGGTGTCCAGGATCTCCCGCAGCTGCTCCCGGAGCATGGTCAGATGGGCCTCTTCCAACGGGCTGCGGGTTCCCTGATCCTCAATGAAATCCGCCAGCTCGCTATCTTCTTCCTCTCCGACCGGCGTCTCCAGGGACATCGGCTCCGCGGCCCAGCGCAGGGCGCGCTCCACCTTCCGGGTGGCCTCCCGAAGGCGGCGGGCGAGATGGGGCGGCAGGGGCTGGTTGGCGTTCCAGGCTGCCTGGATCTCCAGGACCTCCTGGGGGGAGAGCAGGTTGAGCTCCAGGGCCAGCTCTTCGGGGGTGGGATCCCGGCCCAGGGCCTGCTGGAGTTTCTGCTGGGCGCGCATCAGGCGGCTCAGGAACTCTGCCAGATGAACGGGGATGCGGATGGTGCGGGCCTGGTCGGCGATGGCGCGGGTGATGGCCTGACGGATCCACCAGGTGGCATAGGTGGAGAACTTGAAGCCTCGCCCGGGATCGAACTTCTCCACTGCCCGCAACAGCCCCAGGTTCCCCTCCTGGATCAGGTCCAGGAAAGAGACGCCGCGGCCGATGTATTTCTTGGCCACGCTCACCACCAGGCGCAGGTTGGATCGGATTAGCCAGGAGCGGGCTTCCGCCGCCTGATCCCGTACATGTCGCCACCACCGGCTCAGCCGTTCTTCGGAGGGGAGATGGGCCCGGAGGGCCCGCTCGCTGGGCCAACGGATTGTTGAGGCCGACCCGGCATCGACCTGTTCCGCCATATATGAAAGCACCTCGGGCGGAAGCAACAACAGGTCGGTGTAGATCCGGACCAGCCGCTGCAGCAAATCGGCCAGCCGACGGCCGCCGCGCTGGCGCTCCAGATAGGGTTCGAGGGAGCGCGCTCGGGCCTCGAGGACCGGGCGGCTGACATCGGTGATCAAATCCGTCAGGCGGGGCAGCGAACGGCGGACCCGTGTAGCCACCTCCGCTGCCTGTTCCCATGCGGCCACCAGATCCCGATAAACGGCGATGGCCAGGTCGGCCTGGGAGGGTTTGCGCAGGCCCGCGCGGATTTCATCCAGCCGCCGGGGGGCCTGGAGGCGGATGGCCAGATCCAGCTCCTGGGTGGGCTCCAGCAGCGAGACCCGGCTGATCTCTCGCAGATACATCCGCACCGGGTCCTCTGCCACCTCCGGACCCCACCATTCCTCCAGGGCCGCGATCTCCTCCTCGATCCCCTCGCTTTCGATCTCTTCCAGTTCGGTTTCCTCGGGCTCCTCGGGGAAGGGCTCCTCGGCCATCTCCTCCTCTTCCTCCTCCAGGAGCCCTTCCTCTTCCTCCAGCCACTCCTCTTCGAGGCCCCGCTTCTCTTCATCGTTCTCCCACGGCTGTTGCGACATCCGCGCACACTCCTTTCCCGAACGGATCCGGTTATGAACCCCAGCAAGGATCAGCGGCGTCCTTCCCAATGTTGGGGATGGTGTTTAACGGCGGGCCGTTGTGGAGAGCGGATCGTCCATCATCCACCGCCGATATCGGAAGCGCTGCGCCTGATTGAGTTCTTCCGCCAGCGCCTGCCATTTTGCCATGAATTCGTCCTGAGGCCAATCTGGCACGGACTCCGCCAGCGCCTGGAGATCTTCCAGGATTTCTTTCAAGCGCTGTTCGCGGAGCCATAGCGCCAGGCGCAGCGCTTCCTCGGCCCATCGCTCGTCTTCCGGATCGAACCCTTGCAGTAGCAGCTCGCGACGTCGAAGCAATTCCACCCACAGCGTTCGTAGCAACGGCCCGGCGCGCTGGGGCTCTGTCTCCTCTTCCGGCCAATCTTCCACCGGCCCGAACTCCGTCAGGTTCCGAAAGAGGGCCCGATGGGTGGAGTCGAGGAAGTCCTCTTCGCAAAGCGGCTCCAGGCCCAGCTCCGCAAAGCGGACGTTCAGATAGGGCAGGAGATCAGGCCCCAGGCCCAGCATGACCAGCAACGTGGCCTCCGCTTCCGTTCCGGTTCCGGGTAGGGGCATGTCGCGACGTGGGGGCACGTTATGAGGCGTCCCTCCCGAAGGCACGTGGCGGCGTGTCCCTACGGTGCGATGGGCGGCGACCTGTTCCAGTACAACCCGTTCATTCAGCCGGGCCATGCGGGCTGCGTGTTGGATGTAGACATCCCGCTCCACCGGATCCGGGATGGCGGCGAGGATCGGGACGATCTCTCGCACGAAGGCGGCTTTCCCTTTCGGATCTTCCAGACGATGCTGGGCGGCCAGGTAATCCAGCAGGAAGGCGATGACCGGGCGCGCGCCCTCCACTGCTTGGGCCCACGCCGGAGGGTCGCGGCGGATCAGCTCATCGGGATCCACGCCTTCCGGCAGGGTCAGCACCCGCAGGTCCACCCCTAACTGGCCGCTCAGGTGGATCAGCCCGCGAGGGCCGAGCTCCAAGGTAGTCTCGGGGAACGCTTCGCGGGCGGAGGCCAGCCCCCGCAGCACGGCGTGCATCCCGGCTGGGTCCGCATCCAGGGCCAGCACCAGGCGTTTCAGGCCGCGGCTGAGCAAGCGCAGCTGCGCCTCGCTGAGGCTAGTCCCCAGGGCCGCCACCACGTTTGTGAAGCCAGCCTGATGGGCCATGATCGCATCGAAATATCCTTCCACGATCACCGCGATGCCGGTCCGCCGGATCTCCGCCCGGGCCAGGTCCAGGGCGAAGAGCACCGCGCTTTTATCGAAGAGGAGCGTCTGAGGGGAGTTGAGATACTTGGGCTCCTCGCCCCCCAGGGCCCGGGCGCCGAAGCCAATCACGTGGCCTTGAGGATCCCGAATGGGAATCATCAAGCGGCCCCGGAACCGATCGAAGGCCGTGCCGTCCTCCCGGATCACCACCAGGCCGGCGGACTGGAGTTCTTCCATGGAGAAGCCCCGGCGGAGCATGTAATCGATCAGGGCATGCCAAGCGCTGGGGCTGTAGCCCAGGCCAAAGCGCTCGATCGTTTCGGGAGCAAGCCCCCGGGCGGCCAGATAAGCCCGCGCGGGCTCGGCCTCTGGCGTCTGGCGGAGCTGGTGCTGATAGAACAGGGCGGCGGCTTCCAGAACCTCGCGGAGGCGCGCGCGCTCCCGCTCGCGGGCTTCGGCTTCCGGCGTCTTCGGCTCCAGCGGGATGCCCGCCCGCTGGGCTAGGACCCGTAGGGCTTCCGCGAAGGTCAGCCCGTCCCGCCGCATCACAAACTGAAAGATGTCTCCGCCGGTGTTGCAGGCGCCGAAACACCGCCAGGTCTGGGTGTCGGGGAACACCACGAAGGCCGGCGTGCGCACGTTATGGTGGAAGGGGCAGAACCCGATGTAGTTCTTCCCCGAGCGACGCAGCTGGACGCTCTCCCCGATGATCTCCACGATGTCCAGTCGGGATTTGATCTCATCAATCAGGGACATAGGGCCCTCGTGCACGCGCGCGGTCGATGTGCGCGCAACCAGCGATGGGATGGGTGTTGAGGAGATCTCGCGTCGTGTAGGGGCGCAGCGCCGCTGCGCCCGTAGTAGGAGCGCAGCGCGCTGCGCCCCTACAGGATGGATCCGGGATATCGTGCCTGTTTGCCTTCCCATCATAGCCGTCCGAACGCATCTTGCCAAATTGCGAATGCCCTGTCTAATTATGGCTGAGGGATTGGGATGATCCGAATCAGCAAGGCAGGTGGATGACTCCTCCATCGAAAACCCCGCGAGGCGCGAATTTCTTCGGCAAGTGTTATCTTCCACAGCAAGCAAAATGCAAACAGGAGGGGCATGCCATGCGGGTAACCGTTCTGGCGGGCGGCGTGGGAGGCGCCCGGATGGTGGATGGGTTCGCCCGAACGATGCCGCCGGAAGACCTGGCCGTGATCGTGAACACCGGCGATGACTTCGAATGGCATGGGCTCCTGGTGTGCCCGGATCTCGATACGGTGATGTATACCCTGGCCGGGATCGCGAACTCGCAGACCGGATGGGGGATCGCAGGGGATACCTGGAGGGCTCTGGAGATGGTCGGCCGATACGGCGGGGAGACCTGGTTCCAGATCGGGGATGGGGATCTGGCCACCCACGTGTATCGGACGTTCCTCTGGCGTCAGGGCATGCGGTTGAGCGAGATCACCGATCGCCTCCGTCGCGCGCTGGGGGTGCCGGTGGCCATCTGGCCCATGAGCGATGATCCGGTGCGGACGATCGTGGACACGGAGGAAGGGCGGCTCCCCTTTCAGGAGTATTTCGTCCGACGAGGATGCACGCCGCGGGTGCAGGGCTTCGTCTGGGAGGGGATCGAACGGGCGCGGCTCTCCCTGGAAGCCCGGGCGGCTCTGGAGGCCGCCGATCTGGTGGTCATTGCTCCCTCTAATCCTTATGTGAGCATCAGCCCGATCCTGGCGTTGCCCGGGGTGCTGGAGCTTATGCAGCGGCGAAGGGTGGTGGCGGTCTCGCCGATCCTGGGAGGATATGCCCTGAAGGGCCCGGCGGCCAAGATGATGGCGGAGCTGGGGGAAGTGCCCTCCGCCCTCAGCGTCGCGCGGCGCTACCGGGACTTCCTGGACGGCTTCGTGCTGGATCGGGTCGATGCCGCGCTGGCCCCTGCCGTGGAGGCCATGGGGATCCGCCCGCTGGTCACGGATACCGTGATCCTGGACCCGCCGGCGCGCGCCCGCCTGGCGGAGGAAATCCTGCGCTGGGTGGCCTCATGGGCATAGGACCTCGCCATTCCGTAGCTCATGATCATCGCCTTCATCCTGACCAGATTTGTTTTGAGGATCTGGGATCGGGAAGGCCCATCACCCCACTCCCCGAACCCCCAGGGAGCTAAAGCGAAACATCAAATGGGGATGAAGCATTATAGCAGGTTGCAGTGAGCAGGGAAGGCTATCAATCTTCGGGGACGGTGTGGGTTCTCAGGCAGTCAGCGATTTCCGCGATGCCCGGTCGGGATTCCGCGACACGCCGGGCGAATCCCTCCAGTTCCTCGTTGGTGGCGGTCAGACGATCGCCGTTCCGACGGTGGTTGTGGATCAGGGCGTCCATCCGGGCAGCCGCTTTGGAGAAGAGGTCATGGCCGCCGAAGGTGGCCCAGGGGCGGGCTAGCGCCGACTCCAGCAGGGAGAGATCCCGCACCCCATGGGCTCCGCCCGTCTACTCGATGGGGCGGGCGTTCAGGAAGAGCGCCTGTTCTATGGTGAGACCTCTCATCGCCGGGCCAGGGCTTCCAGGGCGGGGCGATACTGCTCAATGAAATCGGCGACTTGGCGAGCGAACTCCTCGTTGACGTCGGGGAGCGCCGGGCCCATCGGGGTGATGAGGATCCGTTGCCGCTCCCGGTCCACCTCCGCGGAAACCTCGGCTCCTTCACCCAGGCCCAGCAGGTCCAGGGTGTCCTTAGGGAGGGAGACGACGAGGCTGTTGCCCGCCCGGAAGATTCTCCGCACCATGGCATGCGCTTCCCTGGGGCGCGCTTACGCTAAACATATTTCCGGGCAGCCTCTTCATCAAATCCGGAGAGAGGAAAATTTTCTCTTCTGCTCGGCCGGGAGGGAGCGTCTCTTGCTTCCCCTTGATCCACCCGCATCCCGGATCCCGGGCTAGCGCGCCTCTCTTTCCGGAGCACTCAGGACCCCGAGGCCGCCTGGGCGGCGCGGGCGCGGAGCTCCGCCCGCAACGCGAGAATGTCCCGCGGGGCCGAGGCGATGGCCAGGGCGAACAGCAACCCGCACACCAGCCAGGTGCCCACGCAGATCGTCAGGATGGCCGTGTGCAACGAGGTCCGCACCGCTAACAGGCCAGTGAGGAACGGGGCCAGGGAGGCGCCGCTGCCCTCGATGAACGATTCCAGGGCCTGGGCCGAGCTCCGGATCTCCGGCGGGCTGATGTCGAACACCGTGGCCAGGACGTTGGGGGCGGCGAGGGGGATGGTGAAGGCGGTGAGGATCACCATCCCCCAGAAGGCCCCGAAGGCGGCGGGCGGGATGGACATGGCGATCGCCAGCAGGATCGCCCCGGCCAGCACCCCGGCCATCGAGACGATCAGGCGCCCGCGCAGCGTCCGGCGGAACAGCCAGTCTCCCATCGCCCCGCCGGCCAGATACCCCAGGGACATCACGATCACGGCGGAGGCCATGATCACGAAGATCTGGGCGTTGCTGTAGCCCCGTTCCACCTCCAGATAGCGGAAGAACCAGAAGGAGATCACATTCCATGGGAAGACGCCGAAGAACCCCTGGGTGACCAGGAAGAGGAAGGTGGGCTTGCGCAGCAGGTCACGGACCTCGGCGAGGTTGAAGCGGTAGCTCGGGATCTCGGCCAGGGCGGCGAGCTCCGGCTCGCTATGTCCCCTGGGCATTTCCTGGACGGTGCGCCAGATCACGAAGGCCATCAGGATGCCCAGGGCGCCGGTGATCAGGTAGATCGCCCGCCAGCCGATGAGGTCCTTGAGGCTTAAAGCAAGGGCGACGCCCATAAGATATCCGACGGGCCCGGTCATCTGGAGGAAGCCGTAGATGCGGCTCCGGAGCTGGGGGCCGAAATAGTCGGAGATCAGGCTGTAGAGGCCGGGGTAGGCGTTGTCGTCGATCCCGGTGGAAGCGCGGGTGATCAGGAACAGAGGATAGGTCGGGGCGATGGCGCTGAGCCAGGTAGTGGCGCCCCAGATGAACGAAGCCAGCCCGATCAGCATAGGGCGGGCGAAGCGATCGGCGAGGTATCCCCACAGGGGATAGAGGAAGAGGCCCACCAGCAGGGCGGCCGTGGAAGCCAGCCCCATGAGGTCTTCCCCGATGTGGAACGTGTTCATGATCTCCGTAGTCAGGGGGCCCAGGAGGAGCTTGTCGGTTTGATGAAGGAGCATGAACGCGAACAACACAACGGCGACGGCCCATGGCGCGCGCATGGAGCGCCTCCTTTTGGGACTGAAAGAATAAATGGCCCGCCGGTCTTCCCGGTTCAGGGCGGGGATCCCTCGAATTCCCGGGTAACGATTCCGCCTGACCTTATCTGGTTTGAAGCTCCCGTGAAGAGGCGAAATTGTCCTCCCCCCTTGATCCCCCCTCTCCACGGCCGAAAGGGCCGGGGGGAGGGGGGATAAAAAATGTTTTTGGGCAGAGGCGCGCGCCTTTGGCGTGCGCCTCTGCTCAAAAAGCCCCCAGGAGGAAACCAGCGGTCAAATGCCCGGCCGTATCCCATGGCGTGAGCGCGGCCGAATCGTTACATTCCTGGATTGTATCATACGACTGGTGAGCTTTACTGGATTCCAGCGGATGCATCCCCCTGGGGCGCTGGTGAGGCAGGCCGGGAGGCCTGTCCCTCGAAAGGTATGGGCCCCACCTGGGATTCCCCTCTCCATTCTCATTCATCGTCCCTTATAGCGCGCCGCCCATTGCGCCATCAGCTGCAGGTAGAGATCCCCGAAGCG
>JAUQQB010000127.1 GCA_030550075.1 Chloroflexota bacterium
CAGGATCTGCTCCAGCGTCCGCTGAAGCGCCTCCCATTGGGCCTGGACCGGGGTTGGCGGGGAAAGCGTCCGGAGTGCAACCTCCGGGTCCTTCAACCCATGGCCGGTGAGGACGGCGACGATCACCCCTTCGGCAGGCGGAATCAGGCCCTGGGCCAGCGCTCGGCGCAATCCCGCAATAGAGGCAGCGGATGCGGGCTCCACGAAGAGCCCTTCCAGCGCCGCTAATATCCGCCACGCCTCCAGGATCTCCATGTCGGAGACCGCCAGGAATCGTCCGCCGGATTCCTGGACCGCCTGAAGGGCCTCCGGCCCCCGAGCTGGTCGGCCAATCCGGATCGCCGTGGCGATGGTCTCCGGGTGGTCCACCGGATGGCCCAGCACCAGCGGGGCCGCCCCTTCCGCCTGAACCCCCAGCAGGCGGGGGAGCCCATCGATCCGGCCCGCCTGATGATAGGCCCGGAAGCCTTTCCAGTAAGCAGAGATATTCCCAGCGTTTCCCACCGGGATGCACAGCCAGTCCGGCGTGCGCCTTAGCTGATCGCAGATCTCGAAGGCGGCGGTTTGCTGACCTTCAAGCCGATAGGGATTCAGGGAGTTCACCAGAGCGATCGGGTAAACCTCCACGGCCCGGCGCACCAGCGCCAGCGCCTCATCGAAGTTGCCCTCGACCGCCAGCACCGTGGCCCCATAGGCCATGGCGGCGGCGAGCTTCCCCAGGGCGATCTTTCCGGCAGGGACCAGCACGATCGCCCGCAGGCCGGCACGGGCGGCGTAGGCAGCCGCCGAGGCCGCTGTGTTCCCGGTGCTGGCGCAGATCACCGCCTGCGCGCCCTCGGCCACCGCCTGGGTGATCGCCGTCGTCATCCCCCGATCTTTAAACGAACCGGTTGGGTTGAGGCCCTCGTATTTCAAATACAGGGAACCGGAAAAGCCGATGGCCTGAGCCAGACGGGGGGCCGGCAGCAGAGGGGTGTTGCCCTCGTGAAGGGTGATCGGATCGATCGGGGCGATCCGGAGGAACGAACGATAGGCATGGATCACGCCACGCCACATGGGGCCATCCGCCATACGCTCTCCTCCCGGCCCGTGAGGTTTTGCGCGGGCCCATCTTCGAATACATCTGCTCAGTTTAAATAAGGTTTGGAATGGCGCGCAAGTAGAAGGGATGATGGGGATGGAGGCGGGCCGCTCAAGACGACTCGCCCCCACCCGAAACCTCCCCGGTTGCTAAGAAGCATCAAAGGAGGAATAGGCGGCGGAGCTCCTCGGGGATGGAGCGGCCACCCGCCGTGGTCTCCTCAACCCCCCAATGCTCTGTGGATTCGACGGCAGGCTACATTCCCTTTACCCTTTAAGCACCCTGTTATTCGTTTCCATGGGGAAACCCGGTCACACCTTTTGGGGTGCGGGCGCGGTGGCCGGGCGCTGGGTGGCCAGCAGGAAACCGATGAACATCAGCGTGGCGGCCACCAGTTCCCCCAGGTAGAGATACTGGCCCAGCCCCAGGCGGGTGAGCGTGCTGGCCGCGGCGACCGACAGCGCCCCTGCGGCAATCAGCACGTTCCCCATCACCCGATTGGGGAAGATCTGCCGTCGCCAGAGCAGATACGCCGAGTAGAGGGCGCCGCCCACCAGGGTGATCAGGCCGTAGATATTGAAGAAGGGGGTGGTGAAGCGGACCGGAGCCCGAGCGGGCATGATGGCGCGATATTGCTCGCTGATCGGCCGGGCCGGGGCGTAGGCCGAGGCGTCCAGCGGGGTGGTCAGCATGAGATAGGCAGCGATCAGGCTCCCCACCATCAATAACGCGAGCAACCCATGGGCGATCGCGCGCCGGCGGACCAGCAGATAGACGGTCCCCTGACCCAGATAGGCAGCGTTCAGGGCCGCGCCGCAAAGATACCAGATCCGGAAGATCCATGGGCTCCAGGTTAGGGCCAGGAAAGCCTCCGCAAAGCTCCCCAGCCCGAACATGGTGAGCCCGATCCCCCAGAGCAGGAGATGTGTCCCCCGCCGCTCCGCGTATCGTCGGAACACCGCGATGATGAAAGCCGCCATCACGGCTGTGGAAAGAAACGGCAGGATCTGTTGCGCAGACATCGCTGAACCTCCGGAAGGTGAGGAGATGGGATGGGAGTCCTGAGATTTTTCCAGGCGATGGAGGTCGCCTGGGGCGGCCCCCACCCTCTGGAGCGTCCTCCAGAGATTAAGACCATGGAATCCATCCTAACGCGATCCCGATCGCGACCCCGATCAGTCCGATCATGATGGCCAGAAGAAAAAGCAGTAGCGCGGGAACTCCCCACCGCATCCAGAAAGATCCCCGGGAACGCCCGTCCATGGTCGCTCTCCTGCCCGATGCATGGCCGACCGAAATGCGCAGAAACTTCCGATAAATGAATGACAGAGTTGATTTTATTACAGGATTCCGGATCTTACCAGGGGAGAGGGGGATGAATGGGACGTCCTCCGCGGAAACGAGGGGTCCTTTCCTTCCCATTTTTCCGGTTTTGCTCTCCTCCATGGCTTTTCAAAGTCAGAATTTGCTTATCATCTCAATGGACGTTGTGGTATCGTGCAGACATCCTGCGATCCATTTCGTCTACTGCGTTGTCGTCCCCACCTTCCCCGGAGGGCGTTTGAATGGTGAACGACAAGATCCATGCGGCCTTTGCGGATTTCGATCGGATTCATCAGCTGATCGAACGTGCAGCAGCCCGTATCATCCGCACCCTGGATCTTCCCCCCTGGCTGGAATTTGACGACCTCATGCAGGAAGGCTTTCTGATGGCCTGTGAGGCGGTCCACCGCTGGGATCCTCGACGCGCCCGTTTCACCACCTATCTCTACCTTCACCTGGATTTTTTCCTGCGCCGTGCGATTCAGCGTCGCCTGCCTGCTCGATGGGAGCACTCTTTTTCGGAGGAGGATGAGGATCAGCTGGAATCCGAGCAGGATTCTCTGGAAGAAGTGGAAATCCAGCACACCGTTCATTCGCTGCTGGGCCGATTGAGAGACGAAGCGCCGCTGGCCTTTGAGGTTCTGACTCGTTTTTATGGGGTGGGGAATCAAACCGCTCGATCCATGAGAACGATTGAGCGCGATCTGGGGCTGCGTCGAGGGGAAGGGGAGCAATGGCTGAGAGAGGGATTGCTACGCCTCCGGAACATGTGGATGGAGGATCTGGCATCCCGATCCCCCCATGATGAGATGAATGAGAGAGCGGCGCGGACCGCCCGCAGTGCCTCCATGATTCCGAGCCCTGGTTTTCCCCAGGAGTGAGAAGAGATTCCAGGATCCAGGGACGAGCTGTCTATCCTCTTTGTGGAGGGATTACGCAGCCAACCGCTTCCTGTGGTTTTGGGGATAAATAAGGAAAAGCCTCTTTGCTCCCTGACAGGAGCATCGGGCATCAATCTTCGCTCTGGAGGAACGCCCATGGGTCGAATCTACCAGGTGGACTACGAGCGAGCCTTCACGCTCTGCGCGGATCTGGAGCGGATCCTCGGCGAGATGGAGGGCCAGGCGACGGCGCTGCGCGGGGCGATCGAGCCCCTGGAATCGGACTGGGTCCCCCATGGGGCGATTGCGCGCGCCCATGGGGAGGCGATTGCCCACCGCGCTCGCGTGGATTTGAGCGAGAGCCGCGCGGCGATCGCCGCCCTGCGCCAGTCCTTGCATTCCCTCAAAGCGCTGGAGGAGGAGCAGGCCCGACGGATGCGTTCCGCCCGCGCTCGATGAACCTTCAAAACGGAGGTACGCCATGCCGATCAGCCGCTTTGATTACGACGCGATGCGAACGATCGCTCGAAGAATCGAGCAGCACGGCGCCGAGCTGGAGGCCTATCTGGAGCAGGTTCAGGCCTCGGCGCGAGGCCTTGAGGAGCGCTGCCGCTCACCTTTCGTGGAGGCGCTACAGGCCCGGAGCGCCGAGTGGGTTCATGGGGGGCAGGAGCTGGCTCGAAGCCTCAAGGCTCTGGGGATCGATCTGGCCCGCATCGTGGAGGCCCAGCGGGCCGCTGAGGAACGGGAGGGTGCGCGTTTCGCCCAGCTTCCCGAATGAAGAAGCGCATGTTCCCCCCTCCTTGCGGATATGACCCTCAATACGAAGCCTTTGATGGGCATCGATGGACGAGCCCTTCGAGGGAGGGGCTGAAGGGATGCTTCCTGAACGGCTCGGGGCACAAAACCCCGGTGATTCATCCCACTGAAAGGAGGAAACCATGAGTTACAATCCGCCCGGCATGTCAGGGTGGCTGATCCACGACCATGGGGCGATCCAGGCCTATCGACGGGTTCTGATGGACGAGCGGCCGGAGCAGATCCTGGCCGGATTGTCGACGGCGATCCAGAGCGAGCTCCCCGCCCTCTGGTCAGGGGAAGCGGCCCAGGGCTACCTGGAGGAAGCCACGCGGCGCCTGGAGCAGTTCCGGCGCTGGCTGGAAGTGCGGCGGGATCTGGATGAGCGGATCGCGGCGGGCGAGGCGCGGATCGCAGAGGCGATCACAGAGGTCCGACGGATGCTCCAGGGGCTCCCGGAGCCATAGGAGGCCAGGAGGTGTGAGATGGAAAACGGATACCGATTGCAGGTCCAGCCGGAGGCCGTTCGGGCATGCGCGCGAAGGCTGCGGCAGTGGTCCGAACAATGGCTGGAGCTGGGGAAGCGGGCGCAGGCGGTCGGCGGGCAGCTTGCGGAAGCCACGCGGGCAGTTCCCGGTGAGCGATTCGGGGAGATCTGGACAGCCCGGGCGCCTCGCTGGGCGCAGAAAGCGGAGCGGAGCCGCCAGCTGGCCCTGGCGCTGGAGGAGGGGATCGCGCGTCTGGAGCAGGCATTCCAGGAGGCGGCCCAGGGGCTTCGGGCCCTCTCCTTAACTCCCCAGGGACCGTTGCCGGAGGCCCCTCTGGCGGTGGATGCCGATGGCCGCCCCCTCGCCAGCCAGTTCGAGATGCGAATAGATCCGGCGTTCCTGCGTCAGGCAGGGGTTCCGGACGAGACGATCGCGCGGCTGCAGGAACGGGATGGGCGGATCCGCTGGTATGCCGCGTGCGGGCCAGTGGCTTTGAGCGTGGCGTTGACCCACTTGCTCGGCCAGCCGGTTCCGGCTCAGGAAGTGGTGAATCGGATGCTGGCGGAGCGGATGGCTGATTCGAAGTTTCGGGAACGGATTCAAAGCGATGTGGCGAATCGAATTCAGGAAGGCCGCCCGGGGATGGGGTTCTACACCGGCGAGTCGGATCTAAAAGCTGCGGCGCGACCGTATGGAGCGCAGGTGGAGCGGATCTCGCTGCCAGGTGGGCAGCAGGATCCAGACGTCTTGTGGCAGGCTCTGCAGGAGCGCATGGAGCAAAGGGAACCGCTCATGATGCTGGTGCGAATTCAGGAAAAGCCCGGCCCGAATCCAGGGGATGGAAAGCTGGTTCCGTATATCCCGGAAGACTCCGCTACTGTTCCCCACTGGGTGACTCTGGACGGAATGGAGGAGCAAGCGGATGGCCGCTACATCACCCTTTACAATCCTTACCGCAACACTCGGGAGCGCTATCGATGGGAGGAGTTTCTGGCCAGCATTGACGGGCAGGTTCGTGGGGAGCGCTGGTGGGCGCTGAGCGTTCAAAGATCCAATTCCGGAGGAAAGCCATGAGGGGCTGGAGATTCGGAGGATGGGCATTCCTGATTATGATGGGGCTGATCGGCTGCGGTTCGCAACCCGCTCATCCCACGCCTTCCCTCCCAGGGCCTACCGCAACCTCCACGAAGGCCTCGATTGCAGCGCGAACGCCTGTTCCCACGAGGCGATCGGTTGCGACGGCCTCCCCGACGGCCCGGCCCACGCTTCCGCTCCCTTCTCCGACGCCTTCCGGGGCGGCACCTTTCCAGCCTCATCCTTTCCCCGATGGTTTCTCGACCGAAGGGAACTGGATCGCGCTGGAGGTGGAAACTCATACCGATGCCGGGTCGTCCCTGGACCGGAAGTGGCTGCGCTCGGATCTGTGGTTCACGGATGGCCAGCGGTGGCTGGGGCCGATTCCGCTTGGGGAATCGGAACGCCGGGAGCTCCGGGATGCCTTCTGGCGACGCCAGGGAGAGGAGCTCCAGCTTTGCGCAGGCGTGAAGGGCCGTCCGGTTTGTATCCCGGCCCCGCCAGGGATCGCCCCCGGCACCCCGGCCAAGCCATCGGTTCGGGTGGAGTCCTGCGCCGAGGGAGGGGCAATCTGTGCGACCGGGCCGGATGGTTCCACACGGATGGTTCCCCTCCCGGCGGATCTGAGGGAGTCCTGGGCGGTGAAGCCGCTCTGTGTTTCCCAGGGACGGTGGGCGATCGTGGATGTTTTCTTCCGTCAAAAGGAGCAGGACGTGCCTGTGCCCAGCAAGGTGTATCAGGTGGATCTGGAGACCGGAGCCTTTGAGCCGATCTATCAGGAAAGCCATCCTGATGTGATTGCCCGGATTGAGGAATTCCAGCGCCTGGGCGTCCTGCCGAAATGGATCTATTGGGCTTTTGAGCCCTACCTGTTCCCGGAAGGTTGTTCCCCGGATGGGCGCTTTTATCTCTTTAAGGTCGGAGGTGGTATGGGAGGCAGTGAAGATTCCTTGTGGGTGGTGCGAATAGAGGATCACGCCCTCTATCCGCTTCCCGGGCAGGATGCGCAGTGGGTTCGACCGGAGGGAGAGGCTGCCCGTTAAGCGGAGATGGAGTGCCATGGGTCTTCTGGGCTGGGAGGGATGCCGAAGGCATCCCTCCCAGCCCGCAGATCCAGGGGGAAGGCCTCTGAATCTCCCCGGGCAAAAGCCAACTGCAATTTTGCGGGAACAGGAATCCGGAGGGAGCGAAGGGAAAAATGTTTCCGGAACCGCGGATTGAAGCGATCGAGCTGTCCCCGGGTTCGGACCGCGGGATCCCGGCGCATCTTCTGGAGGAGATGCGGGCGGACCTCGCCCGCCTCACCGGAGGGAGGCCCGCCAGGCCCCCCGACGCCCTGCGGGTGGCCCGGGAGCGCCTGGGCCCCGGCGCCCGCCCGGAGGAGGCGGCCCGCGCGGCCCTGGAGCTGCTGGATCTGGGGGAGCTTTACGATCTGTTTGCCGACCCCGCCGTGGAGGATATCGGCCTCCAGCATCGCCGCTATGTCCACATCTATCGCCACGGCCGGTGGGAGCGGGGGAGAGAGATCCGGGACCCGGACCGCCTGTGGGCCGGGCTCCGGAGATTGTGCGAGGCGTTCGGCATCCGCACCCCGAACGACATCAAGCCGGCCGCCGAAGGCTCCTTCTCCCTGGATCTCCCGGATCCCATCGGCTTCCTCACCGTTCGCGTCTCCTGGAGCGAGCCCCCGCTGGTCCCTTCCGGCTGCCTCACCCTCCGCCTGGCCCGGCCGGGCCGGGCGCCGGACCTGGAGCGTCTGGTGGCGGAGGGAGTCCTCTCCCCGGAGGCCCGGGATTACCTGACGGGGGTGCTCACGCGCAAGGGGACGCTGCTGATCGCCGGACCCACCGGCTGCGGCAAGACCACCCTGGCCCGGGCCCTGTTGCGGGTGGCCGCCCGCCGGTTCCGCCTGGTGGTGATCGAGGATTCCTACGAGCTGATGATCTTCTGGGACGGCCGCCCGGAGAGCGATCCGGGCAACGTCCTCCACAAGCTCACCCGCCCGAAGCTCCCCGGGGAGGACATCGTGCCGTTTACGGCCTTCGATCTCATCGTGATGGCCCTGCGGGAGC
>JAUQQB010000128.1 GCA_030550075.1 Chloroflexota bacterium
TAAGTCCTATTCAATTCTGAACGGTAGGAAAGCCCTGAGAGGGAAATCAACATTCACGTCAGGCTTGACTTTACTTCCATCCGGGCTGGTTTGTTCAGTCGCCCCAAAGTGTAGAGGAAGGTTAAGTTGTCAGGGGGATGTAATGAGGATATAATCTGTGTAAGGACGGGGCGTGGCGCAGCCAGGTTAGCGCGCGTGGATCGGGACCACGAGGTCGGCGGTTCAAATCCGCCCGCCCCGACAGGGCCGGCGGAAGGAGCCCTTCTCCTTCCGCCGGCTTTTATTTTAGGAGGGGTTTTTGAGCCAGGCAGGCGGCCTTCAGTCACCTGCCTGGCTTAAAAACAACATAAAAATTTCTCCTCCAGCGGCCGAACTTCGGAAAGCCGTAGCCCTTTGGGAATTTGGGTGGGGATTTTACACTATGAAGCCTATGAGGCGTTCCCTGATGGGATTCACCGGCCCGGTTTCCCACGGCGCTCCAGAGCACGCAACGCCAGCCACGCGCCTACCAGCACACCCAGCGCGAGATAGAGCCATGGGCTTTCCAGGAAGCGCATCCAGGTCATCGCTGCCCCTGGGGATGTCCCGGAAGGAGCGCCTACAGCTGGGATGAACACCTGATAAGGCGAAGGAGCGGGGGTTGGAGGAGGCGGTGTCGTCGCCTCCAATCCACTGACAATCCCGAAAAGCAAATGCTTGAGAAACACTCCGTGTTCTCCTGAAAGAAATTACCGCCACACAAAACGAGGCAGACGTTCAATCTCTTCGCGGCGAACCCGCAGGCGGATCCCCTCGCCGTCCACCCTCTCCATATAGGCGATCGGGATGCTGATCTCCTGATAGAGAATCACTGGCTCCCGCCAGACCAGATGTGTCGGATGTCCGGTTTCCGGATCCACCAGCACCTCCGCCACGGTGCCGAGCACACCATCCGGACAGATCAGAGATTTCCCAGCGAGCTCATGAGCGGCTTCCGTCATATCTGAACCTCCTGATTCCACCGTCCGCTCACAGGGAAGCCTATAACGACTGAAACCCTGCCATTGGCTCCCCACTTCAAGCAATAGCATGTTAATGCCGCTCTGGGCCCGCCTTCGTGGCCATTCGGTGAAGGTCCCGTGAGGCTTTAGTGAACAGTTCGCGCTTCCCCTCCCCTATATATGGTGATTTAAGAATCATATTCCCCCATATATAGGAGTAAAGGACTGAGGGCACCAGGGGCAGGTGGGGGCCGCTGCAGGCAGCCCCACCTGCCCCTGGAAGCCTCCCCGCAATGCGTGGCACTTCTTTCATAGTGAAGGGGGAGTGTCCCAATGTGTGGGATGCTGTGGATCCCCGTGGGGGTTTGGAGATGAAAATGGGTTCAGGGTTAATATCCTCGCACCTTATCCACAACGTTCCATAGCAGTTCGCCCCGCATGTAACGGTCAAGGTTCTCTTCGAAGATCTGTGCGGCCCGCGCATCATAATGGGGGGTGAATCCAGACACATGCGGACTGATTAACACGTTGGGCAATCGCCAGAGGGGGTGATCTGAAGGCAATGGCTCTTGCTCAAAGACATCCAGCGCGGCTCCGGCGATCCAGCCCTCCTGAAGTGCCCGCACCAGCGCCTCCTCCCGACAGATCGGACCGCGGGCAATGTTAACCAGGAAGGCGTTTCGTTTCATCGCCCGGAGGGCCGCTTCATCAAACATCCCCCGGGTCTCCGATGTCAGAGGGACGGCGATCACTACCACATCGCTCTCGGATAGCATCGCATGGAGCTCGGCGGGCGTGTAATAGCGATCCGGCAAGGTTCCTTCTGGATCCCCAGTGCCAGGGAAGACGAACCCGCGATCCCGGCGATCTTCCCCCCGTTGTATGGCCAGCACTCGCATGCCGAATGCCTTCGCCAAGCGCGCGACTTGGCGCCCGATGCTTCCATAGCCCACAATACCAATGGTTTTACCCCAGAGCTCCTCCGGGACGAATAGGGGCCAGCGCTCCCGATCCGGGGGCCATTGGGCGCGAGATTGCCATTCGAGCATTCGGGGGATCCGGTGAAACCATGCCAGCATCATGGCAAATACATACTCGGCCATATTAATCGCGTGCACCCCGCTGGCCGTAGTGAATACCACCTCGCTCCAGAAGAGCGGATGCTCCAGCACATGATCTGCACCGGCGGAATGCAATTGCACCCATCGCAGACCAGGCACCCACTCCGGTGGAGGGAGCGTGCCGAAGGTATAGAGGATCTCGACCTCGCGCCAGATCTCATGAGGGATCTTCTCTGGGTGTCGCGTGGGATGAAGTTCAAACCGTAGCATCGGCCAGTGGGCCTGCCATCGGGCGATCCACTCCGGATCAAACCGAGCCGTGATCAGAACCCGGCGCGTTTTTCCTTCCATGATGAGCTCCTCCTTGCTGGAATTCAATGATCGGGTCTTTGGAGAGCAGTATTTTGTAGTAGAAGAACGGATTAGTTCGGCGTGCTCAGGTGGACAAGTTCCTTTTCCCTTTCTTCCTCTTTCTCCTCCCTTCCTGCAGCCATTGGCCGTGGGGATGGAAAAAGAGATCAGAGGTCTAGACGGGCACCAAAGGCAGCCTGTCCAGCCCTCAATAGTCCTCGAAGGGAGCAATCTGTGATTTACTGAATTTTATCCCCCTTCTCCATGGAATCCATGGATCGTAACCGTCATAGATCTTGTGGATTGTGGAGATTCCAGGATCATGCTCCCTCTCAGGTCCAAGATATGCGGGTACCGGGAGGATCAGCCCCAGATCTCAGCAAGGATTCCCCGGGATGTTCTGTCCTTGCAGAGGGTGGGTTGTGGAAAATCTGTTAAATAGGGGGCGATGTGGAAAACTCATGGAAATTGTGGAAAACTCCCTTGCCCCTAGATATGGGGGATTGAACCAATAACCGGTATAGAAGGCTGTGGAAAGTGGGGAAAGTGGGACTCTCCTGTGGACAAGTTATCCCCAATCTGACCTTCTTTTCCACAGGTTTCACGCTAGTTTTCCCCAGCTCGGGATCCGCGGACCACATCTGGAGGGCCGATATCCTGGGGATATCGGCGCATAATCCCCCATATCTGGGGGGTTCTTTGCCGTTTTCCACAATCCGTGGAAATCTGGGAGATAGGGTTTCACAGCGATAGATGGGGTGGCGTGCCTTGAGTGCGCCACCCCATCCAAGCGATATTCTGAAATGCGTCGGGGACTGGTCTCAGGCGACAGTGCCAACGGATGGGAGCGAGGCCAGCGCGCGGGCGACCTCTTCGGCCGGGTATTCATAATCCGCGAGCTCCCCGCGCAGATACTGATCGTAGGCTGCCAGGTCGAAGTGCCCGTGTCCGCTGAGGTTGAACAGGATGACCCGGGACACGCCTTCCTCTTTGGCACGGAGAGCCTCGTCGATCGCTGCCCGGATGGCATGAGCCGACTCGGGGGCAGGGACGATCCCTTCGGCTTGGGCAAAGAGCACAGCGGCCTCAAAGACCCTGGTCTGAGGATAAGCCACGGCCTCCAGGTGCCCCTTCTCGTAAAGAGCGCACAGGATAGGGGCCATCCCGTGATAGCGCAAGCCTCCCGCGTGGATCGGAGCTGGGATAAAGGTATGGCCCAGTGTATACATCTTGAGCAGAGGAGTGGTGCGAACCGTATCACCGTAATCATAGGCATAAACGCCTTTGGTCAGGCTGGGAGCCGCAGTGGGCTCAACCGCGATAAATCGCGTCGGCCGCCCCTCTACCAGCCGATCCCGCATGAAAGGCAGCGCCAGACCAGCATAATTGCTGCCTCCGCCCACACAGCCAATCACGAGGTCCGGGTATTCCCCGGTCAACTCCATCTGCTTCTTCGCTTCCAGGCCGACCACGGTCTGGTGCAACAGGACATGGTTGAGGACGCTGCCCAGGCTATACTTCAGTCGTCCACCGCTGGTGGCCGCTGCCTCTACCGCCTCGCTGATAGCGATTCCCAGGGAGCCGGGGGAATCTGGATGCTCCGCCAGCACCTTGCGGCCGGCGGCGGTCTCCGGGCTCGGGCTGGGGATCACCCGGGCGCCGAAGGTTTCCATGAGGATGCGACGATAGGGCTTTTGCTGGTAGCTAACCTTAACCATGAAGACAGTGCATTCCAGGTCGAAGAAGCGGCAGGCCATGGCCAGGGCGCTGCCCCACTGCCCGGCGCCGGTCTCCGTGGTCAGGCCCTGCACGCCTTCCTGTTTGTTGTAGAACGCCTGGGCCAGGGCGGTATTGAGCTTATGGCTTCCGGCTGGGCTCACGCCCTCATACTTGTAATAGATGTGCGCAGGGGTATCCAGCATCCTCTCCAGCCGGCGAGCCCGGATGAGCGGGGTGGGCCGGTAGAGCCGGTAGATCTCCCGAACCGGCTCTGGGATCTCGATCTCCCGCTCCCGGCTGACTTCCTGCTGGATCAGGGCCATCGGGAAGAGCGGAGCCAGATCATCCGGCCCAATGGGCTGGCCAGTGGCCGGGTGAAGCACCGGTGGCAGCCCAAAGGGGAGATCCGCCAGGATGTTGTAATATGCCTTTGGGATGTCCTCCTCAGAAAGCAGGAATCGCGTTCGATCGCTCATGATTCACCTCCTCAGAGTTGGTCTTCCTTCTTATGGCCATTCAGGCTCATCGGGAGGCCTAATCGTCAAGGGGCTCGCCCTCCTAAAGCGCCCATATAATGCGAGGCTCCCGCTGAGCCCTTTTTTCGCTCGCCGAGAGGCTCACCCTCTCTATAGGAAGCGAGCTTTTATCTCAGTGAGATGGCGGGCACTAAGCCCCATCGCCTCCCGTGTCTCCGTCAGGGTAGCCTGGGAGATCGGGCGGACCCTTGCCGCACCCGCAGCCAGTATTTCATCTATGAGATGAGGCCGTGCCGCATAATACGCCCGCCGCTCGCGAATAGGCCCCAGGAACCGCTCCAGGGCGGCAATGAGCCGTTTCTTCACCTCCACATCCCCTACCTTCCCCTGTCGGTAGCGGGCCTTCAACTCCTCCACCTCGGCCTTATCCTCGTTGAAGGCCTCGTGATATCGGAAGACCACATTGTACGGTGCGTCAGGGTCTGCCGGGATATCCGGCCGGATCCGAGCGGGGTCGGTGAACATCTGCATCGTCTTGCGAGCCACCTCCTCGGGTGGGTCGCTGAGGAAGATAGCGTTGCCCAGGGATTTGCTCATCTTGGCTCGCCCGTCGATCCCTGGGAGCGTGGGCACGTCCCCGATCATCGCCTCCGGCTCCGGGAAGACTTCCCCATAAAGGCTGTTGAATCGACGGGCGATCTCCCGGCAAAGCTCAATGTGGGACTCCTGGTCTTTCCCCACCGGGACGATCTCCGCTTTGACATGGAGGATGTCTGCCGCCTGGAGGATGGGGTAGAGCATAAGTCCCATTGAGGGATTCTCGATCTTCTGATCCCGGATCATGTCCTTCAGGGTCGGGATGCGCTCAATGCGCGGCAAGGTGACCAGCATCGAGAACAGCAATGCCAGCTCGCAGACCTCCGGCACATCGGATTGCACATAAATCGTGGTTTTCTCAGGATCAATGCCCACCGCCAAGTAGTCCAGCACGATCTCACGAATGTATTCCCGGGAGGCGAGGATATCCGCCTTCTCTGGTTTGGTCGTAAGGGCGTGATAATTCGCGATCACCAGGAAGACTTCATACTCATCCTGCAATCGCACTCGGTTGGCCAGCGTCCCCACATAGTGGCCCAGGTGCAGCGGCCCAGTCGGGCGATCACCTGTTAACACGCGTTTCTTGTTTGCCATCTTGACCTCCTTTCCCCATCCCAATCAGAGGGAATAAAAAATGAGAGTTAATGGCGGCCGAGGGCCACCAGTTCCTTTAGAAAACAAACAGGGCCCGTCCCGCAAAGGGACGGGCCCTGTCTTTGCCCGTGGTGCCACCCTTTTTGAGCGCGACCCCTCCGGGGGAGAAGCCGGCCCCACTCCTTTCCGCAGGCACCGTCTGGTTAAGGCCAGACGAAGCCCTCAGCCGATAACGGTGGCGTCTCCGGCCGCGCCTACTGGGAAGGAGGTTCCCTCCGGTTCGGGCGGCAGCTCCGGGGCCCATTCAGGATCCAGGATTCGCATCGGGCTCCCACCTGAACCCCGACTCTCTGGGCGACGCTGGATCCTTACTCTTCCCCTTCATCGCCTTTGGGGAATACTATAGCACTGATTTCCACTTTAAGCAAGCACAGGAGGTGAAGACCGCAAATTCCGTTCAACATGCCTCGACGTTCGCCACCTGATTAGGGCTAGCTTCTCGCCCTCAGGGGACTCAGCCGCCAGCGGCCATACGCCACGAAGCCTGCTAATCCGCCCAGGATGAAATTCATTATGATATTTTGAAATTCATTGCGTGAAAGATGCCAAAGGGCGGCGCCCAGCATGACGAGCACCAATCCCAGCGCCGCCAGGGGGATCAAGCGCGTCTGAATGCGGGTCAATCCGGGCAGGATCAGCCCCAGGCTTGCTAAGATTTCGGCGGCACCGCTGAAGTAATGCAGGCCGGTGGGCAGATCATACATCCAGGCCATCGGTTCGGGCAGGCCCGGAGGCACAATGAAGTGGACGATGCCAGTAAAAAAGAAATAGAGGCCAAGAAGGATTTGCAACACCCATAAGATGATGTTCATGTCAGGGATCTACTCCTTTCAATCAAACGGAGTGTGGGCATTATCCGCTCACAACACGCGCTTTAGCCGCAGCGCGGTCTGGGCTCACGTTAAGGCGGTGCCTTCAGCCATGACTACTGTGGAGGATCTTTCCAGTTCGGGCGGCGGCTTCGGGGCCCATTCAGGATCCAGGATTCGCATCGGGCTCCCACCTGAACCCCGACTCTGCGGACAGCGCTGGATCTTTGCGCTTCCTCCCCATCAATTTTGGGGGGATAATTTAGCATTCTTTATGCGGCGTGTCAAATACTTTCGTGGGAAAATTTGAGGTTGGCGGGAAGGTATTGCCCTTTGCTTTGCCAACCCAAGCCCCTGCGTGAGCTCGGAGTCTTATGATCTGGCTGCTTCTTTTCGCGCTAATGGGATGGCTCGTCGGGCTGCTGGTCAATGGCCTGGCGAATGCGTTGCCTCGTCACCGGGTGATTCCCTTATGGGAGGATAGAGGTTTCCCCTCCTCCCTCTGGATTCGGGGGCTTCGAACAGGGGTTTGCCCGCGTCGTCGGGATCTCGCGGTCGAGTTGGGGATGCCCATTCTATGGGCGCTCGCGGCGCTCCGTTATGGACCTTCTACCCATGCAGTGTTGACGGCTCTGGATCTAACGGTTCTGGTGCTGATCACGGTGACGGATCTGGAACATCGGCGAATCTATGATGCGGTGATGCTGCCGGCCATTGCCTTAGCCATCTTGCGGGCTCCGGTTTCCCCCTGGTTGGGCGGAGGAGCATTAGGGGCATGGCTTACAGGCCTTGTGGCCTTTGTCTTTTTCTTTTCGATGGCTCTTCTCACCCGCGGGAGGATCGGAGGTGGGGATGCTACGTTGGCGGCCTTCATTGGGTTGATCACTGGGTTCCCGCACGGCCTGCAGGCTCTGGCCTACGGGATCTTTTTGGCTGGCGGGGTGAGCCTTTTCCTCCTGCTAACCCGGCGAGTCACGCTGAGGACAGCGATCCCTTATGGTCCTTTCCTGGCTCTTGGAGGCGCAATCGTCCTGTTGGGGTTTTAGGGAAGTTGGGGGTATGGG
>JAUQQB010000129.1 GCA_030550075.1 Chloroflexota bacterium
TGGCAGAAGCTCTATTCCCCAAACCAGGTCCGAAGCCGTTCCGCCTCGAAAGCTCGCTTTTCCTCCAGATACCGTGGAGAAGGATCCGTTAACTCGATCTCCGGCGTCGGTTCGGTCAGGAAGCGACCCCGCACCAGCATCGCCTCGCCCCGGCCCATCTCCAGATAACAGAATCCTTCCCCTCCGAAGGTCGCCTCCGGTTCGCGGCCGGCGAAGGTGGCGGCGATCCGCTCCGCCACCACCTGTCCTTCCGCCTCGGCGAAGACACCGGCCTTCGGCAACGGCATGCCGTTAGGAAGAAGGATCTCCGTGATATCGCCGATGGCGTAGAGGCCCGGGAAGCGCGTTTCCATCGTCCGGGGGTTCACACGCACCCAGGCGCCACCATCGGTGAGGCCGCTGCGCACCACGACTTCCGGGCAGCGATGAGGCGGGATCCCCAGCAACAGATCGAAGGGTCGCCGCCGCTCCCCAAAGACGACGGCTCCTGCTTCCACCGCCGTGGCCTTATGATTTGGGAGGAAATCGATGCCCTGCTCCGCCAAGCGGCCTTCCAGCACCGAACACCCCGCCGCGCCCAGGACCGGGAGAGACACCGGCTGGGGGGTGAACACCGACAGACGAGCCCGAATGCGACGGGCCTCGAAGAACTCTTTCAGCAGGAAGGCCATCTCATAAGGCGCGGGCGGGCACTTATAAGGGGCCCCGAAAATGCCAATCACCACCTGCCCGCCCTGGAAAGCGCGCACGGCTTCCGCCGCCCGAGGGATCTCGTTGGGATCATAGACGTTGATCGCATGTTCCTGGAACCCGGGGACCGCATCTGGATCCAACTCCGCTCCCAGGGCGATGACCATCGCGTTCCCCTCCAGCCGCTGGCCCTCCACCTCCACGGCCCGATTCGCCGGATCGATGGCGGTGATCGTCCCCTGGAGAACGCGAACCCCAAGGCGCTCGAGAGCTTTCAGAGGGCGGCGTCCTTCTTCCAGAGTGCCCCGGCCGATCATGGCCCATGTCTTGCGAAGGCCCATCATGAAATACGGGCGCCGCTCGATCAGCACAATTTCATCCTCTGAGGAGAGTCGCTGACGGAGCGCATAAGCAGTCGCCACCCCGCCGAAACCGCCACCCATGATCAATACGCGTCGCATGTCGCCCCTCCTGAAGATCAGGTTAACGTTTCACCCGGGGATATCCACTCCCCTTCGGGAAGTGGTTTTCGGGCTGAGACCAGGCGCCAAAAGCCACCGGCCCCGGTCCCCAGGCTACCTCTTACACATTACACAGGGAATCCCTCCGTATGCCATCGATCCTCCACAGCCCGGGCCACTTCGACCGCCTCATGTTCCAGGCGGACCCCTCCATAGCGCTGGGGGTGAGAGAGATAATCCCGGATATAGGTCAGCAGGAAACCGAGCCAGCCCTTCTCCCGCCACTGGCGGACGTGAACCATCTCGTGAACCAGCAGACGGAATCCAGGCAGGCGATCCAGCGGCCAGTAAGCAGGGTCCATAAAGATATGCCGTCCCAGGGTGACTGCGGCAGGATCCACACCGGGGATTGGATCCGGCATGACCCGCAAGATCATCCGGGAAAGCCAGGTCCCGATATGGAGATGTGCCCGCTCCAGATCCGCCTCAGAAAGCCATGGCGCCGCCAGGGCCCGCAACAGGTCCTGAACGGACTCCGGGATCTTTCCAGAATAAGGGGACATTGGTCCTCTTCCCTCCTTCCCCAGAAAGCTGAACATGTCCAGGGCTTTTCAATCATCTTACGGAGTTACACCGTTGACCTTCTACCCAGGGTCTTTTGGCTGGGACAGGCGCCTTCGGTGTCCGTCCCAGCCCCAAAAATAAACTTGGGAGAGGAGCCCCCCATCCCTCCCGGGCAAAGGCCGACGGTGCAAGTCCTGAGCAGGATCATTGAAAAGCCCTGAAACACATCCTCACTCTGCGATAGGCGTGCTTCCTATCGATTATAATGTTCAAAGGGCCTTTCCGGCCTATTCGCCTTGTCTCTCTGTGGGACCTGGACCAAGTGAAACCCAAGGGGTAGTCGGCGGCTTTGAAAACTCCCTACGGAGCAGGACAAATGAGCTGGAGCCGTTATCGCGAGGCGATTCTGGAACAGCTTCAACGCGCCTTTGAGGCGAATCAGGAAACGATCCCCATCGCCGCTCGCCTGATTGCGGATGCAGTGGCGACGGATCGGATCATCCATGTATTTGGCAGCGGCCACTCCCAGCTAGTGGCCTTAGATATTGTGGGGCGCGCTGGGGGATTCGCCAACGTGAATCCGATATTCGATCCGCTTTTCGGGCGGGCCGAGCGCTTAGAGGGCTTCGTTTCCGCCCTGTTGACGGCTCACGCCTTCCATCCTGGCGACGTCCTGATTGTGAGCTCTCATTCCGGCCGCAACCCGGCCCCTATCGAAGTGGCACTGCACGGCAAGCGGCATGGCCTTTCGGCGATCGCAGTGACCGCGGTGGCCTTCAGCCGCTCTCTGCCCTCTCGCCATTCATCCGGCAAACGCCTTTTTGAGATCGCCGATGTGATCCTGGACACCGTGGGGGCTCCGGGCGATGCGGCGATCGCTCTGGATCCAGAGCTCTCCGTTGGGCCCACTTCCACCGTAATTGGCGCCGCTCTCCTGCAAGCCGTGATCGCCGAGGCGGCCGTTCAATTGCTGAACCGCGGCATTCGCCCACCTCTCTTCCGGTCCGGGAACCTGGAGGGATCGGACGCTTATAATCAGGAGCTGCGTAATCGTTATCGAGGGCGGGTTTCGTTCTTGATTTAAGCCGGTGTAACTATTCAGCCGTTCGCCCGCAATGCCTATACGGATATAGGCGGTTTCCTCCTGGGGGCTTTTGGGGCCCTTCCGCCGCTTCGCGGGAGCTCCGAACGGAATGTGGCCCGGCTGAATAGTTATAAACCGGCTTGCTAAAACTCCCTCAAGAAGCTTGAAGGGCCCGGAGACCGCTCAGGACGATCTCCCACGCTTCCCACGAGGCTTTCCGGGAATTCGTGGGATGACGCTATGCTGCACTTCCATATATGAGAGCGCAGCATATCCTTTTGCTCGCATATCGGGACCCCGCCAAATCGATATTTTTCCAGGGATATAGGGGCGATGCAAAGGTTTTCGCACCGGATAGGCAGAAAAGAGACACAGGTGGGGACCCTCCTGCTTTTTCTTGTAGCCTTTGGCCTCCGGCTCCATCAACTGGAGGCGCCTGCTCTGTGGAATGATGAGGGGTTGAGCCTTTACCGGGCCTGGGCACCATGGGCGGAGACGCTCTATGGCCGGATCGTTCTGCAGGGAATTCATCCGGTTGAGACCATCGATAACCATCCCCCGTTCTATTTCATACTCCTTAAGCTCTGGATCGCCCTGGCGGGCGATAGCGAGTTCTCTCTTCGTTTCCCCTCCGTATGGGCTTCCATCCTCATCATCCCGTTGATATGGGCAACCTGGAAACGCCTGAAAGAATCAACGGCAGCCTGGATCGCGGTCTTTCTCCTGGCCTTCTCTCCGCTCTATATATGGTATGGCCAGGAGGCTCGAATGTATGCGGTGCTGGCCCTGGAGAGTGCGGTTTTCCTCTTTCTGGTGCTTCCTGCCAGCGAGAGCGGGCACCTGCGAGCTTCCACCATGATCCTAATCGCCGGGACGTTGCTGGCTTTGCTTTCAACCCACTATATCTCCTTTTTGCTACTGCCCTCGCTGTGGATTTGGGCAATCGTTCAACCTCGGCGCAACTTGCGTCGGATAGCGTTTCTATCTTTGACGATCCTCATTGGATTTCTGCCTCTTTTCCCTTTCTTTTACCAACGGTTGCTCAGCGGCCCGGAGCGGGACTATCGCTTTGTTCCTCTTTTCGAGCTCCTGATCGACGTATTACGCGCCTCCGCCTTTGGAACCTCCTTCCCTTATGCGAACCCTCTGTTGTTGCCGATTCAATGGATATGGGTGGGAACTTTGGCCTTTGGGGCCTGGCGCCTCATGCGGCGCAGCTCATCGATGGGCCTTTTGCTGGCGGCTGCCTTCCTGGGCCCGCCCATGCTCTTATACGGGCTTTCCTTCCTCAAACCCCTCTACCAGAACATTCGACATGTTTTCCTGATCACTCCTATCGCCTATATCCTGGCCTCAGCCGGGCTGGCCGCCCTGATCCACTATCGTCCCCCCGTTGGGATCCTGGCCAGCTTTTTGATCGTCGCCGGCATGTGGTTTAGCGATTGGCGCTATTTCTCAGAACCATATCCTCTAAAAGAAGATTGGCGAGGAGCTCTGGCATGGGTAAGCCGAAAAGCCACTGCGGAGGATTTGGTGATCCTTCAGGACCTGACGCTCACTCCGCTGGCCGCCTATTATTACCATGGATCGGCGCCCCTTCTTTTGACCAGCCGAGAGGATGGGCAGCAGGGAGATCTGGTGCAAATCCTGGAAACTTCCGCGCGGCCTCCCGAGCGCATCTGGCTAATTGCGGGCCTCTCCCAAGAGGCTCTATCCCGTCCGGATCAGCCTTTGTTTCACTGGCTGAGCAAACGGGGCCTTTATTTAACGCAGCAGGTTTTCCCGAGCCGCAACGTGTGGATTCGGGTGCTGGTCTATGATCTGTATGCCCACAATCAACAACCATCCCCCCAGGCGATGCCAGTGGACCTTCAATTCCCCCCTTATCTTCGCTTGCGATGGCTGGAGGGCCCGCAACCCTCCGGCTCCACCCTTCGCTGGTGGTTCTTCTGGGAAAAAGGGACCGCCTCCTCCATCAACCTCTGGATGGGCATCCGGCTGGTGGATGAAACAGGGACTGTGTGGGCCGAAGACATTCAGCCCATCTGGCCTTCCTATCCACCGGATCGATGGCCGAACGGTCAGCTTGTGCGTCAACAGGTACGCCTGAATCTGCCCCCGGGTCTTCCCCCGGGAACCTACCGATTGCAGGTCGAAGCGTTCGATCTGGATCGTCGGATCCCGGCCAACGGAGCATCCGCCTGGGAATCGCCGCCTTTCATCCTTAAAGGCTACACCGGGTCTACTATCTTCCGCCCGCCCGTCGCCCGATCCACCGGAGGCCTCCAGCTACTTTCCATGGAGCCGGAGGTAAGCCCCCCTTATTTCCCCGGCCTGGGTTTGCCGGTTCGCTTGCTCTGGCGGTCTGAAGTTACTCCTCCGGCTGTTCGCTCAATGGCCCTGTTCTGGCAACAAGGGACGGCCCGTCGCTTGCTGCTTCAGGAAACCGTTGGCCCTACGATGTTTCCGGCTGCCCGCTGGCAGGCCGGTCAGATCATCGCGCAACAACTGGTTCTGCCGCTGCCTCCCGATCTCCGCGGCCGTGGCCAGATCCGGCTGGTTCTCTATGATGAGAAAGGGGAGGAAATTCCCTGGGAAACCCTCTGGCCGCCCTATCGCTCGAGCTATCCGGTTCTCACCCTGAACCTCTCAGCGTGGCCTGCCCGCCGCAAGCCTCTTCCCTTCAATCGACCGGGGAACGCGTGCTTTGAGGGTTGGATCTGCCTGGACCGCTACGAGATCGTTCCAGAGCAAGCGGCGCCCGGTCAAGCCGTGGAAGTCCGCTTGGCCTGGTATGTCCTTCGTCGTCCCGAGCAGCCAGGGGTAGTGTTTGTTCATCTAGGACGACAGCCCGATCAACTGCCTTTCGCGATAGGTGATTCGCCTCCGCAGAGGGGCCAACGCCCGCTCCTTACCTGGGAGCCTGGAGAATACATAGAGGATGTGCACGTCCTTCAGATCCCAGCTGATCTTCCGGCCGGCCGGTATTGGATTTTCGTCGGCTGGTATTCTGAGGGAGGACGATGGAGGGCGATGGATCGCTCTGGGGAGCGCTATCCGCTGGATGCGGTGCCCCTGGGGGAAATCGATATCCGACCGTAAACACAAAGGGGCGGATGGTTTAGCCATCCGCCCCTTCCCTTCGCCGCCTATCCGGTGAAGGTCACGCCGGCACCGGAACGGGTGTGGGTCCAGGGCCTGGAGCCGGGGCACTGGGTTGAGGGGCAGCCGGGTGGGGGGCTGGGCCAGCCGTCCCAGGCGACTTCGGCTCTGGAGGTGTCCGCCCTTCCATAATCGCCCGGAAAGCCTCGGCATCCAGCGTCTCCAGCTCCATCAACTTCTGAGCTACAGCCTCCAGCTTCTCACGGTGTTCTGTAAGAATTTGCTTCGCTCGTTCATAGGCCTCCATCACCAAGCGCCGGACCTCGGCGTCGATCTCCTGGGCGACGGCGTCGCTGTAATCCCGCTGCTCTGCGATCTCCTTGCCCAGGAAGATCAACTCCTCCTTCTTGCCGAAGACCATGGGGCCCAGCTTCTCGCTCATCCCGTAACGGGTCACCATCGCCCGGGCCAGCTCCGTGACCCGCTCCAGGTCCTCCGCCGCCCCGGTGGTGATATCGCCGAAGACGATCTCCTCCGCCGCGCGCCCGCCCAGCGCCATTGCCATATCATCCAGGAACTTGGACCGGGTCCATAGGGTACGATCTTCCTCGGGGAGGGCCAGGGTGTATCCACCCGCCATTCCCCGGGGGATGATCGTGACCTTGTGCACGGGGTCGCAGTTCGGCAGGTAATAAGCGACTACCGCGTGGCCGGCCTCATGGTAGGCGATGACCCGTTTCTCCCGATCGGTGATGATCCGGCTCTTGCGCTCCGGGCCGGCGATGACCTTCTCGATCGCCTCCTCAAAGTCCTTCATCGAGATCTTCTTCTTGTTCTTACGTGCCGCCAGGATCGCTGCCTCGTTGACCACGTTGGCGATATCCGCCCCCACGAAGCCGGGGGTGGCGCGGGCCAGCACGGACACATCCACATCATCATCCAGCGGCTTGCCCCGCAGGTGCACCCGGAAAATCGCCTCCCGCCCCTTTACATCCGGGCGATCCAGGATCACCCGCCGGTCGAAGCGTCCGGGACGCAACAGGGCGGGATCGAGGATGTCCGGGCGGTTGGTCGCGGCCATGATGATGACATTCGTGTCCGTGTCGAATCCATCCATCTCCACCAGGATCTGATTGAGGGTCTGTTCCCGTTCATCGTGGCTGCCGCCGATGCCTGCGCCGCGGTAGCGCCCCACCGCGTCGATCTCATCGATGAACACGATGCACGGGCTGTGCCGCTTGGCCTGCTCGAACAGATCCCGCACCCGGGCCGCGCCCACGCCGACGAACATCTCCACGAACTCGGAGCCGGAGATCGAGAAGAACGGCACACCCGCCTCGCCGGAGACCGCCTTGGCCAGGAGCGTCTTGCCCGTGCCCGGCGGGCCGACCAGGAGGACTCCCTTGGGGATCCGGGCGCCAAGGGCGATGAACTTCTCGGGCTCCTTCAGGAACTCCACCACCTCCTGAAGCTCCTGCTTGGCTTCATCGACCCCAGCCACATCGTCGAAGGTCACCGTGGGCCGTTCGCCGGTGAACATCCGGGCCCGGCTCTTGCTGAAATTGAAGGCCTGGTTCCCGGGAGCCTGGGCCTGGCGCAGGATGAAGTAAAAGAGGCCCACCACCAGAAGGACCGGCAGTCCATAGGTCAGGAAGGCGATGAGGATGCTCCCCCACTCGTTGGGGCGCTCCGGGACATACTGGATGCTCCGGAGCTTATCCTCCGGCACCCCCAGGGCCTTCATCTGATCCAGGAAGGTGGAGCCGCTCTCCTTCACGGTGGTCAGGATCTTGCCGTTTTTCA
>JAUQQB010000130.1 GCA_030550075.1 Chloroflexota bacterium
CTTTGGGCCGTGGGGAGGGGGGATAAAGGGG
This sequence comes from Chloroflexota bacterium, assembly GCA_030550075.1. Classification (GTDB taxonomy): domain Bacteria; phylum Chloroflexota; class Anaerolineae; order Thermoflexales; family Thermoflexaceae; genus Thermoflexus. Next base: position 32 of record JAUQQB010000130.1, read on the forward strand.
GGTGGGGCCATTCTACCTCTTCTCGCGAGCCCCGAACTGCGTAACTCCTAATCCTGATAGGCTAATGTTCCGGCAACCGCACCCGCTGGTGGGCGAACGATGACCCGACCACGCAGCGGCCGGGGGATGGGTTTGAGGTCACCTACACCTACGATGCCGCCGACCGGCTGCTGGAGGCGGTGCGGGTGAGTGGGCCTCCCCAGCAAACCCAGCGCTACGTCTATGCCTATGATGCCAATGGGAACCGCATCAACCTGAACTGGCCGGGTCCTCCTGGGCCCAACACCCAGGGGATAGACTACACCTACGACCGGGAGGATCGGCTCCTCACCGCCCAGGCCTACCAGACCAACCATCGGGGCCACCGGGTGGACCGGGAGGTCATGCGCCTGTTCTATGATGGCCTGGGCCGTCGGCTGGCGAAGGAATATGACCCCAGGGACGGAAGTGGAGGGGTGAAGCGGACGGAGTATGGTTTTGATGGCCTGGACCCGGTGGTAGAATACCGTCTTTGGAACGGCCAGCGGGCGGAATACTACCGGGGAGGCCTGGAATCCTTCAGCCCCACCCCGATGCTTTTGGAGATGCTCCACTTCCCGGCCGGTTCTGAGGGCCAGACCTACTGGTATCACCTGGATGGTCGTGGGAGCGTGGCGGGCTTGACCAAACACCAGGGCCAGAGCACCCACAACTACCGGTATGATGCCTACGGCCAGGTCCTTCCGGCCCAGGGCAACTGGACGGACCCGCACAACCACTACACGTTCCTGGGCAAGGAGTGGGACGAGCACCTGGGCCTTTATGAGTTTGGCTTCCGGCTTTATGACCCCTGGGCAGGGGTATGGCTGACGAGGGAGCCATTGCCAGGGCAGGCCTGGGAGCCCAGGACGTGGCATCGGTATCAGTATGCGTATGCCAGCCCGATCCGTTACTATGATCCCTATGGGCTGTATGTGCCGCCAGAGCCACCGCCGCCATCCACTCCGAGCTCCTTGCCAACACCCACCGCTCCGCCGACGCCCACACCGCCGCGCCCGCCAACCCCCACCCCGACTGCTCAGGCACCGACACCCACCGGGGCCATACCTGTGGCGGGTTTTGTGGGTTTCCGGAATCGTTCTTTAGGGGAACTCCTGGCTTACCAACAGGACCAAGGCTTAACAAACTACTGTGCTTCGTATGCAATCTCCACAGCTCTGAATATGCTCTACGATATCCGTACAACGGGCATGGATGTTGTAAACGAGATCCGGGCCCATCAATCTCTTTCTTTGTGGGAGTGGCTGTGGCGGTTATCGGATCCAGGGCAGCCACGACGCCCGTGGCCCTATTATTCTGTGCTACCCGAGGGAGGAGCGATCCACCCAATCCAGCAAGTATGGGTTGTCAATGAATTGGCTCCTCAGGTTCTGGAGAGGTATGGTATACATTCTTCTATCCGAGCGGAAGCCCGTGCTCTATCCACATGAGGAAATGCTCCAGATCCTTCAGAACCCGAATCAAGTGGTCTTGTTCACCTATCCAACCAACCCCAAGGACCCCTTTAAGGCGCATGCTGTGGTGCTTGCTGCTTACGACCCACCAAAAGGGTTTGGCTTTTTGAACTCAGGATGGGAAAGAAAAAAGGGGGACTTGACCTGAAAATCCCCATCAGAGGTATCGGCGCTCATCAATAGCCCAGCAGCAATTTTTGTCAAGCCTCAGTTCGTGGTCATCACAACATCGCCTTAATTTGGAGGAGAAAATGCGGCGAAGGCATATTCTTATTGGCGTGATTATATCCATATCGATAACGATCGGAATGGCCTGCGTGAGTTGTTGGGCCTCGCTATGGCTGGAGGAACCTGAACCCATACATCCCTTTCCCAATGGCCTCCCGAAGCAGGAGATCGTTTTTTCACCCTATCATCCTCAGTTGGCTAACTCACAAGCCCCCACCCTTGGATTCATCTATGCCGATGGCACAGGACGAGAAGAATATTCGCTGACTCTATATGAAGGCTCTCGCACGATGTTTGGATGTAAAGCGCCGCCAACCTCCCAAGGGAGGTATCCGCGCTGGTCCCGGGATGGAGAGCTACTGTTCTCAATGCGCGGAATTCCCCCCGTCGTGAGAGTGATTGACAAGCAAGGGAGGATGTATGGTGCTCAATGTGATACGCTAAATCATGGCTCACTTACTTTTGATCTTCAAGGAAATATCCTTGCACCTATTTATGAGCACTCAAGGGTGTATCAAGACTATCAAAGCTATGCGGTGCCGGGCTCTGTGCTGGTTGCCCGACATGACCTGAAAAATTGTCGCATCAACGGTGTTTTCTTACTCCCAATTTCGGCGGATCCCAGGGCTGTTGACGCGATCGGAGAGAATCCCGATGGCTGGCTTGTTGCCGAATTCTATGATTTCGAAGCACGCACCTCTAAAATTCTGCTTTATCATCCCACTCAAAGGGCTCAAAAGATTTTCCAAGGGATACATCCGGCTTTTTCTGATGATGGCGAATGGTTGGCTTACTATCGCCTGGATGGATATCTCACCATCCGGCGTGTGGAAACGGATGAGGAGCAGCCCTTGATTCGGGTGAAGGGATGGCAGAAAGAGAGATGGGATGTGGATCGAGGCGCCCTCTCCATGCCGGGTTGGTCTCCGGATAGCCAGTGGCTGGTTTATAACACCCCCGCTGGGGAAATGTACAAAGTGAACCGGGAAAGCGGTCAAGCGTTCTACTTGGGTATGGGCTGGGCTCCAGATTGGCGATAGAGGGCCAACAGAACCTATACAACCCCGCCGCGCCCGCCGACTCCCAGACCAACGTGACCTACCGTTACGCCTACGACCCCAACGGGAACCTGGTGCAGGTGCAACTTCCGCCCAATGCCGCCGTCGCCATCCGCATCCTCACCTGCACCTACGATGCCCTCAACCGGATGCTTTCCGAAAGCGACCCGTTGGGGAACACCTGGCATTACGCCTACGACCCCGCCGGGAACCGGGTTCACCGCACCGACCCCAACGGCCACACCACATCCTACACCTACAACGCCGACGGCCTCCTGGTCCGGGTGGCTTACGACGACGGCACCGCGATCGCATTCGCCTACGATGCCCACCATAACCGCACCGTAATGACCGACACCTTAGGCGTTACCCGCTGGACCTACGATCCCTTGAACCGGGTCACGGCCGTGACCGACCCCTTCCGCCGCACCCTGGGCTACGGCTACGATGCCGTGGGCAACCGCACCCTCGTCACCTACCCGGTCACCGACACCCTCACCTACGCTTACTTCGCCAACAACTGGCTGCGGAGCGTCACCGACCCCTATGGCCACACCACCACCTATGAGCGGGACGGCGTCGGCAACCTGAGGCGGCAGGTCAACCCCAACGGCACCGTGACCGAAGCAACCTATGACCGGGCCAACCGCCTCCGCTCCCTGACGAACCGCCGCCTGGATGGAACGGTCATCGCCTCCTTCGCCTACGAGGTGAACGGCGTGGGCCTGCGGACGGTGATGACGGCGACCTATGGATGGCGCAACCCGCCGGTAGTGGTGGAGCATTACGCCTATGACCCCCTGCGGCGGCTTATCGGTGTGGCCGATCGTGAAGGCTTCCAGGCGGTTTACGAATACGATGCCTCCGGCAACCGGACACGCTGGTGGGCCAACGATGACCCGACCACGCAGCGGCCGGGGGATGGGTTTGAGGTCACCTACACCTACGATGCGGCGGACCGGCTGCTGGAGGCGGTGCGGGTGAGTGGGCCTCCCCAGCAAACCCAGCGCTACGTTTACGCCTACGATGCCAATGGGAACCGCATCAACCTGAACTGGCCTGGTCCTCCCGGGCCAAACACCCAGGGGATAGACTATGCCCACGACCGGGAGGATCGGCTCATCCTTGCCCAGGCTTACCAGACCCACCATCGGGGCCACCGGGTGGACCGGGAGGTCACGCGCCTGTTCTATGATGGCCTGGGCCGTCGGCTGGCGAAGGAATACGACCCCAGGGACGGAAGTGGAGGGGTAAAGCAGACGGAGTATGCTTTTGATGGCCTGGACCCGGTGGCAGAATACCGCCTGTGGAACGGCCAGCGGGCGGAGTTCTACCGGGGCGGCCGGGAATCCTTCAGCCCCACGCCGATGCTGTTGGAGATGCGCCACTTCCCGGCTGGTTCTGAGGGCCAGGCCTACTGGTATCACCTGGATGGTCGGGGGAGCATAGCGGGGTTGACCAAGCACTGGGGCCAGAGCACCCACAACTACCGGTATGATGCCTACGGCCAGGTCCTGCCGGCCCAGGGCAACTGGACGGACCCGCACAACCACTACACCTTCTTGAGCAAGGAGTGGGACGAGCACCTGGGCCTGTATGAGTTTGGTGTTCGGCTTTACGACCCCTGGGCTGGGGTGTGGCTCACGCGGGAGCCGCTGCCCGGGCAGGCCTGGGAGCCCAGGACGTGGCACCGGTATCCGTATGCGTTTGCCAGCCCGATCCGTTACTATGACCCGTATGGGATGCAGACCTGCGGGTTTAACATCCTCACGGGGGAGCAGGAGTGCTTCGGGGAGCGAACCGGAATGGGGTGGACTCTTACCCTGACCACTCCTGTAGTTCCAGAATGTTCCATCACCCCGGCTCGGAACCCAACCCAAATACCCAAAGGAGCATCCCAGTGTCCTACTGGCCTTTTCACCCGCTGGCCCGATTATTGGACATTTAATAGACTTTTTGCATAATAATTTTTCCCGTTGTGAGGACGTTCCCCCCTTTGGGGTGGGAGAGCGGATCCGGCGACGCGTTCGGCCTTCCGGCCTCGTCGGTCCATCCGGAAGTTCCCGAGGCCCACCCCCGCCAGAAACCCCGTGTCCTCGAGCGCCCGCAGAGGACGGCATCCCGACGACCAGATCCGAAAACGCTTCCACCCGCCGATCGGAGGCTCCACCCTCCTCCGCCTCGAAGCCCGTTCCGGAGGGGCCCGCTTCGGATCCGGAAGCAAAGGAGGATTCCGCCGCGCCTTGTGCGGGTCCTGATGCTCCGGTCCGGATCGTCCTTTTGAAGCCCATCGAAGCCCGCCTCGCCCATCCCCCTCATGGATGCGGGGATGGGCCGGATCCTCCCCGAGGCCCCCGTCAGGCTCAAATCGTGTTGGGAACCGGGCGCCGAGCCGCTCGCCCCTCGGAGATCCCCCGGGGGATCCCCCGCGAGGCGGATCGGGCGGGGATGGGTCTGGCGGCGCCCGGAGGAATGGGGCCGTGGCGCCTCGGGGTCCTGCGGGTGCGGGAGGCGCGGTTCGGTTCCCTCGCTCATGGCCCGCCCCTCGGGGAAGGGCTCCAGGGCCTCCTCGACGCGCTTCCCTTCCCCCTGGCGGGGGGGCGGGGGCCCGCCCAATGAAGGGAGGCCCCGCGGCGGTCAGGCGTTCCCCACCTGCCGGGGGTTCCGGCTCCCCGGGGCCTGGTCCCCGCCGAAAAAGAAGGCCAGGGCCTCAAGGTTCCCGGATGGCCGAAGCCCGAGGAGGGTCCTCCGCCACATCTTGGGGAGGGAGAGGGGATCTTGGCGCCCGCCCCCGAGGGCCCGGCGGCGATCCGGTCGGCTCCGCCGTTCTCGTTTCTGCGGTGGCCCCACCGGCAGCAAGCGAGCCAACGGTTCTTCGAACGCCTCCCCCGTCCAGCCGGGGAGGGATCGAAACCGCAGGGGCTTCGAACGGAGAACGTCCACCGAAAGCACGGCCGGCTCTCCCCAACGAGAGGTCTTCACTGGAAATATCCCCCAGCCTATTGGGCAACAAGTCTAATGGATGAAGCACTACTCCCATTCAATGGTCGCTGGGGGCTTGTGAGTGATGTCATAAAGCACCCGATTCACCCCAGGGACCTCATTCACGATCCGTGTGGCCATGCGATCCAGAACCTCATGGGGAAGCGGAACCCAAGCGGCGGTCATGAAATCCTCCGTGGACACGGCTCGAATTGCCACGACTTCCTCATACGTGCGAGCATCCCCCATCACGCCGACGCTGCGCACCGGCAGCAGCACCGCGAAGGCCTGCGCAACGCGCTCCGCCCATCCGGAGCGAATCAGCTCCTCCTGGACAATGGCGTCGGCCGCCCGCAGCCGCTCCAGCCGCTCCCAGGTGACCTCGCCCACGCACCGCACGGCCAGGCCGGGCCCCGGGAAGGGTTGTCGCTGAAGGAGCTCCGCTGGCAGGCCGAGGTAAGCTCCCAACGCCCGCACTTCGTCCTTAAACAGATACCGCAGGGGCTCGATTAGCTCAAAGGAGAGATCTGGCGGTAGTCCCCCGACGTTGTGATGGGTTTTGATGCGCGCGGCGGCCCGCCGCTCGGGCCCCCGGCTCTCGATGACGTCTGGATAGAGGGTTCCCTGGGCAAGGAACCGGAAGGGGCCCAGCCGACGGGCATGTTCGGCGAAGACGGCGATGAAGGTGTGGCCGACCCGCACCCGCTTTTCCTCCGGATCCGTAACCCCCCGCAATGCCTCGAGGAATGTTTCCGCTGCATTCACTGCAACAACTGGAAGATCCAGCCCTCGCAGGGCGCGAACGACTGCTTCCGCTTCCCCCCGGCGCAATAACCCGGTGTCCACGAAGAGACAAGCGAGCTGATCGCCAACGGCGCGATGGACCAGCACGGCGGTCACCGTAGAATCCACGCCTCCGGAGACCGCACAGAGCACCCGCTCATGCCCCGCTTGCTCCCGAATCCAGGCGATCTGTTCCTCGGCGATGGTCCCGGGGGTCCAGGTGGGCTGGCAGCCGCAGAGGTCCACGGCGAACCGGCGGAGGAGCTCCCGGCCCATCGGGGTGTGGGCGACCTCTGGGTGGAACTGCACGCCGTAGAGGCCCCGCCGGGAGTCGCCGATAGCGGCCAGGGGCGCGTTGGGGGAACGGGCCATGGCCTGGAAGCCGGGGGGGAGGGCTTCCACCCGGTCCCCGTGAGACATCCAGACGGTCATGGGCGAGGGGAGGCCCTGCCAGAGCGGATCTTCCGGCCTCAGGATCTCGACCTCCGCCCGGCCATATTCCCGGGCAGAGGCGGGAGCCACCCGCCCGCCCAGAGCATGGGCCAGCAACTGCATCCCATAGCAGATCCCCAGTACCGGCTGACCACTTTCCAACACGTAAGCAGGGAGGAAAGGAGCTCCGGCCTCATAAACGCTGGCCGGCCCGCCGGAGAGCACGAACCCTTTGGGCCGGAGGGCCAGCACCTCCCCAGGATCAGCGTCCCATGGGAACAGCTCCGCATAGACCCCGATCTCCCGGATGCGGCGGACGATGAGCTGCGCATACTGGGAGCCGAAGTCAAGAACCACCAGGGTGTCATGATGGGCACGGTTCATCCGAAGCCTCGTCGGCAAAATGATGCCGTGTGCTGCTTTGTTCCTCCTCCCCGCGGCCCGAAGGGTTGTGGGGAGGAGGAACAAGTAGGGAATGTACTTTCCATGCTAAGCGCGGTCCATTGAATCATAAAATCCTTGGAAGTTGCGTGGTTGACCTTGTCCCTCGGGTTTTGGGGCTGGGTCGGGCGCTGAAGGCACTCGACCCAGTCTTCCAAAGTAACTATTCAGCCGTTCTACCGCAGTGTCTATACGGATCTAGGCGGTTTCCTCCTGGGGGCTTTTGGGGCCGAGCCGCGCGCCGAAGGC
>JAUQQB010000131.1 GCA_030550075.1 Chloroflexota bacterium
TTTGCGGAGGACATCCATGAGCCATATCTGGGTCTGGCTGGAGCAATTCCAGGGGAAGATCCCCTCGATCGTGTGGGAGACCATGGGGGTGGCCCGGCGGCTGGCGGATGCCCTGGGAACGGGAGTGACCGCGGTGTGGATCGGGGGAGCGATCACCGATCAGGCGGAGGAAGCCATCGCCATGGGTGCGGATGTCGTCCAGGTGGTCGAGCACCCGGCGCTGGCGGATTTCCGTTTCGAACCTTACCTGGCGGTTCTGACCCGTCTGGCAAAAGAAGGTGCCCCCCAGGCCATTCTCATGGGATCCACCGCCCGTGGTCGCGAGCTGGCCGGAGGGCTGGCCGCTGAACTGGGGACGGCAACGCTGGTTGATGCGATCGAGTTATCCGTCGAGAACGGGCGTATCATCGCGATCCGGCCGATCTATGAAGGCAAGCTGTTCGCGCGGACCTATGTCGAGCGCTCCCCGGCGATCTTCACGATCCGCGGGCGCGCATTCCCCAAGCCGGATCCCGATCCCGCTCGGAAGGGGGAGATCCGTCGGGTTTCTGTTGATCTGGATCCTTCGGTTTTCTCCACGGAGGTCCTGGAGTGGATCCAGGAGGCCGAAGGGGAGATCAGCCTGAACGAAGCCCGCATCGTGGTGGGCGGCGGGCGGGGCGTGGGCAGCCCGGAGGGCTTCGAGCCCCTGCGGGAGCTGGCCCGGGCGCTGGGAGCGGCCCTGGGCGCCACCCGGGCGGTGGTGGATGCGGGGTGGATTCCTTACAAGTATCAGGTCGGTCAGACCGGCAAAACCATCAGCCCGGATTTCTACATCGCGTGTGGGATCTCCGGCGCGATTCAACATCTCTCCGGCCTGCGGGGAGTGAAGGTCATCGTGGCCATCAATAAAGACCCGGAAGCGCCGATCTTCAAAGTCGCCCGCTATGGCGTGGTCGACGATCTGTTCAAAATCGTCCCCGCCCTCACCGCGGAGCTCCGTCGTCGCGGGCTGGCCAAGGGGTGATGGACTCCATCGCCGGGGAATTCCATGGGGGGCGTGGGAACAGCGCCCCCCATTTCTTTATCCGAATCCAGGTCCAGCTGGACGGGGTGGATACGAACGTCAGGCGATCACTTTTTCAAGAACCCGCTGGATAGCCCCGCATCAGCCTCCATGTATCGAAGGCGATTTTCATCGCGAACCTCGCGAGGACGGCAGCCAGGATGGCTAAGAGAATCGCGTAGGGGATGACCCCCAGGATCTTCGTGGCGCCTCCGCCAGCGGCAAGCAGGATCAACCATGCATAGTCCATCCACACATGGCTGATGTACATCGCCGCGAACCCTTTCCGACCCAGCTCGGAAGATTTCTCGATCAGCGGATAGCCGACCGTGAGCCACCAGGCCAGGAAATAAACATTCAATCCGGTGAGGGCCGCACCGACAACGAAGGCCTCGAACGGCCTCGAGACCGGTGATCGGCCTGGGGAACTCTCACCCCGCAGAACGGCGATGAAGTCCTGAAGGAGAAGGTAGGAGAAGAAAAGAAGAAACACGATGATGATGGTGTTCATCGGAACTTTCAGCCGTGCAAGGCTTCTCCTCATCAGACTGGCAAACCGATAAAGGGTAGCCACATAGGGAAGTTCTACCGCCATATGCCCCAGGGCGATCAGGAAGCCACCCCACGGGCCCAACAGGGCTCCCACCGCGGCAGCGGAAGCGGACAGCGGCCCAGGGCTCAAGGCGCCGCTGGGCGTGATGGCGAGCGTCGCAAGCACCAGGCTCCAGAGGCTTTTCGTCACCATATGGGTCCTCCTGCTTCGGGTTCAAAGGATCGGCCGGGCCCTTAAGAGAGGGTCCGAAAATTCAGTGATGGGCGATGAGTATGGGTGCGTGCTCAGCGTCTGACCATCAGTTGGTAGTCGGGCACGAAGCGGAGCGCCCGTTAGTTGTCCGCAAAAAGAACGGGCACTGACATGCCCTACTACGAACAGGAAAGACCCTTTGTTTGTAGTAGGGCACGGAGCGAAGCGGAGTGCCCGTTATAGGCGTTCGCAAAAGGAGAACGGGCACTTGCGTGCCCTACTACGAACAGGAAAAGCCCCTTGTTTGTAGTAGGGCACGAAGCGAAGCGGAGTGCCCCTTAGTTGTCCGCAAAAAGAACGGGCACTGACGTGCCCTACTACGAACAGAAAAGCCCCTGTTCGTAGTAGGGCATGAAGCGAAGCGGAGTGCCCGACCAGGAGAGCGCCTGAGCGTTCAACTTCGCTCGACCATCTCAAGAGCAGGCAGGCGGGGTCAACCCCGAATCCCACACGAACTCCTATACAGCTACAGCATTCGTGTATTCGTGCTCCATTCGTGGACGGCGCCTTTCCCCCGGGCAAATCCTCGGACACCCTCTTAGGGTCCCTCCACCAGGAAGAGGGGCAACCCTCCGACAGCCGCCTCCCCTTGTTTCTGGCGTGCCGGATTACACAGGGTCGGCGTGTTGTAATTCGTGGCAGGCGGCAGGGAGAAGGTGTAGATGCCGTTCACAGGGCGCACGATGGTAGCAGCTCCGCTGCGGATATCGTAGACGATCCCCTGGGGCGCGATGGCGGTCACGGTGATCGTCGCAGGGACGTTCAGGCGGGTCCACGCCAGGAGGACCCGCGCGCCGTCCGGCCGGCGGAAGGCGAACCATTCCACCTGCCCGGTGCATGCGCCCCAATCGATCTGGCCGTTGGTGGTGCGCAGACGCCAGAGGGGCGTGGCCCCGCGCAGATGGGTGGCCACCAGCCGATAGGCGGCGGCCGCGGGACGCGCGCCGGCGTCCGATGGATAACAGGGCGCTGGATCCGGATTGCGGTGGAGACCGAAGGCATCTTGAGCATTCGGCCCGTTCCCACAGTCATCGTGCAACATAAAGTGGAAAACCACCCGCGCTCCCAGCCAGAGGGCATAGGCCGCGCTTTGCACCACATAAGCAGCCTGCTCCTCCCGCGTTCCTCGATAACCGCTGTTCGGATCCCCAGGCCCTGGATAGTCATCCCACACCGGCAGGCCGCTTTCGTTCACCCAGAGCTCTTTGGAAAGCCCGAAGTCGCGCAGCGTCGCCTTCGCCTGGTTGAGGTAACGGAATGTCTGCCAGGCATAGCTGTAGCTATGAATGGGGAGGATATCGAAATACCAGCCGAAAGCGTCCCGCAAATCGGGGGTGGGATCGTTCCGAAGGACGGCGAGAACTTCCTGGAGCCAGTTCGGTTTCTCGAAGATCGCCAACCCGCCGAACAGGATGCGGGCCTGGGGGTCCGCCTGACGGGCAGCGATGGCGGCGACCTTCAGCAGCCGCGCATAATCCGCGGCGGTGCCGTTCCAGAAGAACGTCAGATCCGGTTCGTTCCAGATCTCCCAGGCGCGCACGCCGCGGCCGGAAGGCCATCCGGGCACCTGCTGGCCCGCGAGTCCGCCCGGCCGGTAACGGGCGACCGCCTGATACACAAACGCCGCCCATCGGTTCTCCGGGTTGATGGTTTTGCCAGGGCCCGGGCGATCCGTGCCATCGGTGAAAATGGGCGCATACAGGCCAGCCGGAGGGTTGGCGGCGGCGATAGCGATCGGCGCTTCGGGGGTTGGGGCATCCCTTTGGGACTGGCGCAGGAGAGAGCCGCCGATGGGCAGGCGAGTGGGGACCCCTCCGGCGGCGTAGAAGCTGGGGGTGCCCATCAGGATGAGGGAGACCTCGAAACCCTGAGCGAGGGCATCGCGAAGGGCGGAATCCACGTGGTTCCACTGGAATTGGCCCGGCGATGTCTCCACCCCGCTCCAGTACAGCGGCCAGCGATCCCAGCGGGCACCTGCGCTTCTCGCCCGATCGAAGCGAGCCGCGTCCGCGGGATATTCCGCGGAGGTGATGAAGACCAGCCCGAAATCCACACCGGGTGGCATCTCCGGTCCCTGTCGGGCCACCAGGGGGAAATAAACGCGGAAGTTGCCCCCCTGGGCCCGTGCGGCGGGAAGGGGAAGAATGCTTCCCCCTAAGGACAGAACAATCCATCCCCAGAGCCATCGAGGGATACGCATCGCGAGCTCTCCGCAACAAGGCCACAAATTCGAGGGGGCTCCGATTTCGCGCGAGCCGCGTTCGTCTTATGTCAATCGCCCCATCGCTCTATGGGCCTTTCGTCTTAGCTATAATAACATAGTGAGGGTTGCTTTTGGGTGGAGGTTTCCGGGGCCGCCCCACCCGCGGGAAGGTCTTTTTCTCTCCCCTCCTCCGAAAGTTTGGCTCTTTCGACGTCGGATCATGGAGCCCTTGACCTTCAAGGATGGTCCCAAATGCCTGCCTCATCTCGCAAAGGTCGGATAGGAATTCACATCTGAATTCCGGAGCGCGACATGGATTTCCAGCGGATCGGGATCTGTATGCTCGGCCTGGCCTTTCTATTTCTGGCGATTTTCCTGATCGTGGGGATCTCCTGGATGCGCGGAGGACGCCTATCCAGCTCCCGCACGAATCGGAGAGTCCGCGGAGCTCTGTTAGAGGAGGGGGAATCCCTCGGCCCCGGAGCCATCCGGCTGGTTCGATTGCTTTCCGATAGCGAAGCCGCTTTTTACTGGACCCTTAAGAAAGCGATCGGGGAGCGATGGGTGATCGCTGTGAAAGTTCCTCTGACGCAGATCATGAAGCGGCGCATGTACCTGCCCTCCGGGTTACACACTATGCTGGAAAACGGTCAGGTAGACTTTCTTCTTCTTCATCCCCGCTCGTGGGAACCGGTGGTTGCGATTGAGCTGGATGATACCACCCATCTGACCCCAATCCGTCAGGAACGAGATCGTCGGAAGGATGAGTTGTTCCGGATTGCTGGGATTCCGTTGCTTCGCTGGCGGGTCGGGCAGTCCTGGAATGTAGAGGAAATCGCTCAGGCGATCTGGAAGGCTACGGCGCCAGCTAAAGAATCGCTCCCCTCGGAGATGCAATAGCCTCCTGGGACTTGCGGCGCTCTCCGAAGTGAAGAGCTGATCCCCCTCTTCCGTATAACATGTGTGTCCTTTCCCATTAAGGGATCGGGCCGGTGTGGAAGCCAGCCCGGTCCTCAAAGCCCTCGAGGAGGGAACTCCAAAAATTTGCGGTTCGGAGGTTTCCCCGGTGAGCCATCGTTCGACCGTCGTCCTCATTCATTATACAGCACCCCCCATTGTAGGCGGCGTGGAGATCGTGCTGGCCCATCAGGCTCAGGCCCTGGCCCGCTTCGGTTACGCGGTTCGGATCATCGCGGGCGTTGCGGCTCCGGACCTGCCGGGCGTCGAAACCGTGTCGATCCCGCCGATGTATGGAGGCCATCCAGAGATTGCGCCTCTGCAAGCTGCGCTGAGGGAAGGCCATCTCCCGGCCGACTTCTCCCGATGGCGAGAGCGGTTGCGGGTCGCGCTCTCGGAGGCCCTGCGCGGGACGGATGTGGCGATCCTTCACAATGTGTGCACGCTGGATAAAAACCTCGCCCTCTCCGCGGCGCTGTATGACCTGGTCCATGGAGAATCCCGGCGATGGATCGGCTGGCATCATGATGCCTCGATCCTGCGCGTGGATGCGCCTCGTTTCCCGGGAGAGCCATGGGATTTGATCTTCCGTCCCTGGCCGGTGATCCATGTAACGGTCTCGGAAGCGCGCCGTCAGGCTCTGGCGAGGGCCTGGGGGATCCCCAGCGAGCGCATTCACGTGATCCCGAACGGAGTGGACCTCATGGAGTTCTTCCGCTGGACCCCGCTGACCCGTTCGCTGGTGGAGCGGCTGGGCTTGCTGGAAGCCGATGTGATTCTGCTCGCTCCGGTCCGGATCACCCGGCGGAAGAACCTGGAGGCCGCCCTCGCAGTCCTGAAAGCCTTGCGTGAGCAAACCCGCTGGGATGCTCGATTGGTGATCACCGGCCCGCCAGGTCCGCACAGTCCCGCCAACCGGGCTTATCTGGAGGAGCTTCGTCGTCTGCGGGCTGCGTGGGGGCTCGAGAACGCGGTTCATTTCCTCTACGAATTTGTAGGAGAGGGGTTGCCGGAGGAGTCGGTGGCGGACTTCTACACCTTAGCCGACGCGGTGTTGCTCACCAGTCGTGAGGAAGGATTTGGGCTGCCAGTGCTGGAGGCCGGGCTGGCCCGGCTGCCGGTGTTCGCGTATACCCTCCCACCCCTGGAGGAGCTGGGCGGGGCCGATGTGTTTTTGTTCCCCGAAACCGAAGGTCCGGAAGCGCTGGCGGCAGCAATCGCTCGCTTTCTGGAAACCGATCCCATCGCCCGCCTGCGTCGGCGGGTCCGTCAGCAGTTCACATGGCCGGCTCTGATTCAAAACCGGTTAATCCCGTTCATCGAGGGCGGAGAGAAGGATATCCCGGCGAGTTTCTGAGAGCGGCCCCGAACCCGGTTCATTCCGGCATCCGCAAACAGGAGCGCCACCGACTATCCTTCGCGGGGTGGTCGTCCTTTCCCGGAATCTTCTAAGGAGATCAAAGGACGAGGGAAGGGCTCGAAGAACGCTTGCCCTAACAAATAGGGTTCCTCGAAGCGGATGGCCCAGGATTGCAACAGGCGAAGGGGTGCGCTCAGGGGCGCGCGGCCTTCCCGATAATCCATCAGAAGATCCAGGAAATGCGCCTTTTCCCGGGAAGTCAGGCGCGCGGAGACATACCCCATTCCATGCATAAGCGCGTTAACGACAGCCGGACGTCGGGGTGGATGCGATAAGGCGGCCCGGAACAGGGTCGCATAGCGCTGAGACACCTCCTGGACAGGCAGATGTTCTGGATTGGCCAGGAGGCGGCCCAGCTCCCGGAGCGCTTTCTGGTTATAAGCTAACAGCAAGAATTTATAGCGGGCGTGGAAGTCCATCAGGGATCGGATGCGTCCCGACCGGAGCGCCTGGCGCAAGCGAGCCAGCGCGAAGATGACGGTCAGAAAGTGCTCCCGGAGCTCCCGGTTGGTCAGGCGACCTTCGTCTTCTATGGGAATGTTCGGGAAGAAACGACGCGCCGCTTCGGCGAAAAGCCCTGCCCTTCGCCCCCCGGAGGCCCCCTTCCCGGATTCGGGATAAACCCGCGCATCTCGAGGCGCGCACGAAGGAGAACGGCTCTTCAGGATCAGCCCGTTCACCTCTCCCAATTGGCTCAGAAAAGCCTCGCTGAACCGCCTCATCGCCTCTGTGAGATCCTGATATGTGTCGGGTTGAAGGAGGCGAACCCCTTCCCCGGTTTCCACGAGGCGGATGGGCGGCCGAGGGACCCCCAGCCCGATCGCCATTTCGGGGCAGACGGGGAGGAATTCCACGTAAGGCTTCAAAGCCTCAATCAAGGCACTCGGGATCCGGCTTCCATCGTAGCGGACATCGGCAAAACCCAAACACGCGCTGACCACCAGCTGCGGTTTCGGCCACTCCGCTGTCGCTGGGACCACATGTCCGAGGTGTTCCTTCGTTGCTTTGCTGTCAACCATTGCTCCTCCTAACTGAAGGCCTCAAGGGGTGAAACGCATATCTAAACATTCTTGCGGGTAGGGCTTTCCGAGAGGGCTTTTTCTGACCACCCGAGCCGTTTCATTGGAAAGTTTCGAGTCATTCATTGGTGAGACGTAACTACCTACCCTGTAAGTGGGGAAGGGCCCCACCCCCCTTTATCCCCCCTCCCCCCGGCCCAAAGGGCCGTGGGGAGGGGGGATAAAAAA
>JAUQQB010000132.1 GCA_030550075.1 Chloroflexota bacterium
GATCGGCCTCGGCTCGCGGGCTGAGGAGGGAGGCGGAGCTCCCTCCCTCACCGCCGGTCGGGAATTGGCCGCCCGCAGGCGACCTCACCCTGCCCCGCAGGTCGTGCGATTCCGTTGTCGCGAAAAGATCCAGCGCTTAAGCGAGAAAATGGAGGAATACCGTTCGCTCAACGCGCAGGCTCGTTGCCGCCTTCTTTCAGCTCTTTCAGAATCCCTTCTACCTGTAATGCCACTTTGTCCAATTCCACGCTGACGATCTCCCAGATCACATCCAGGTTGACCCCAAAGTAATGATGGATCAACCGATCCCGAACTCCTGCCATGCTTCCCCATGGGACAGCGGGATATCGCTCGCGCACCTCCTCAGACAATCTCTTTGTCGCCTCGCCGATGATCTCCAGGTTGCGCACCATGGCATCTTGCGTCTTCGTATCCCTCAAGAATGTTTCAAAAGCCATCCCGGCTGTATCTGCCCGAATCCGACGGATCGCTTCCAGGATGTCGCCTAAAAGCTCTCTATCCGTCCGTTTAGACATAGATAATGCTCCGCTCGATTTCTGAGGCCACCTCTGGCAATCGAATCCCGCGGACGCCCACGGGAGTCAGCAAATCCACCTTCCGCCCCAGCAGATTTTCCAGATACTCGGCCAGCTCCACGAATTGAAATCCGATCGGGCGCTCAAATTCAACAATGAGATCAATATCGCTGGTCTCGCTCGGCTCTCCCTGAGCGTAGGAGCCAAACAGACCGATCCTTTTGACGCCATATTTGGCAGCGAGATCGGAATAATGTTGCCGAAGTAATGCAAGGAGCTCCTCACGATTCACAGCCTCACCTCCATGCGCATGAAAGCAAAACCCCCGAAGGTCATCCGACCTCCGGGGGCAGGGAAAGCAGGCACCCACCCGCGCATGGAGCAATAACCCCGAAGGCGTTGCAAACACCTTCGGGGCAGGCCTCTTTCCATGCGCGGCGCGCCGTGGGAACGCCACCTGCTCCCATCCCGACTATACGGTCGGCCCCGGACTTTCACCGGTGTCCTGCCTTGGCCGGATCGGCCTCGGCTCGCGGGCTGAGGAGGGAGGCGGAGCTCCCTCCCTCACCGCCGGTCGGGAATTGGCCGCCCGCAGGCGACCTCACCCTGCCCCGCAGGTCGTGCGATTCCGTTGTCGCGAAAAGGACTTCGTGTTGCGAATCACTGTTTATGATAACAGCCCAGAATTCTCCCTGTCAACAAATCAGGAAGTCCCCGTCCACCGGGGAGCGGGGCGCTCTTCGACATCCTCGAGCAACCCGCCATGGCCCATCGATGCGATCTCGTCCCGGTTCAATCGCAGCCCCGCCATCAGGCGGGGAATGACCCAATCCACCACGTTCCGATGACGGCTCCGCGCGCAGCCCGGTGCCCCCAGGATCGGGATTTCCCGATAATAGGCGATGAGCAGGAGATTCCCGGGATCCACCGGGGCGCCAAAGGCCTCAATGGTTCCCCCGATGCGCCGGATCGCCCGCGGGACGATATCTTCCTCATCCATGATCGCCGTCTCGCCCGCCAGGATCAGGAAATCGGCTCCCTGCTCGAGCGCCGCTTTCATCGCCTGAGCCAGCTCCCGCTCCTCATGGCGCACGGTCTGTGTCCCGAGCCAGATGCCGCCGTAAGCGCGCACCCGCTCCTGAAGCGGACCCTCGAAATCGGCGATCAGGCGGGTCCAGACCGCGGGATGGCCGGAGAGGATGAAAGCGACGCGGCGAGGCTGGAAGGGGTAGACACCCATCAGCGGCCCGTTTCCCTGCAGCAGCGCTTCCGCTCGGGCGACGATCGCCTCGGGCAATGCGAAGGGGATGATCTTCAGGCTGGCGACGATCTGGCGGGCACGCACCACGCTTCCCCGGGGCAGGGTCGCCATGGTGACCCCACGAAGACGGTTCAAGTGCTCGAGCAGGGGGATTTCCACCAAGAACACTCCCGCGGTATCCGCGAGGAAATTCACCCGCCCTCCAGCCGCCGGCATCCGGCGTAGCCCCGGGCCTTCGCAGGCCAGCGCGATGCGCCGGGCTGCTTCGTCCTCCCCCACATCGCCGGGTTCAAGCTCCGCCACCACCACTTCCAGATAACCTTCCGCCTGGAGCCGGGCCACGTCTTCCGGCGTCAGACGACGGCCCTTGCGGAACAGGCGGTTCCCTTGTGCATCCGCGAGGTTGTGGGCCAGGATGCGCCCGACGGCCGCTTCCACTGGAACCAGGCCAAATTTCATGGACGCACCTCCTCCGGCACAGTCGCTCGGGCAGCCTGTCGCAACCGGCTCTGTTCCGCCACGATCTCCGCCATAATGCTCAGGGCGATCTCCTCCGGCGTCCGGGCCCCGATCTCCAGGCCGATGGGCGCATGCAGGCGCGCGAGGGCTTCCTCCGGGATCCCCTTGCGGCGCAGGCGCTCCAGGCGTCGGGCATTGGTCTTCCGGCTTCCCAGGGCACCCACGTAGAAGGCCGGGCCTTGCAACGCCGCGATCACCGCCGGGTCGTCCAGTTTGGGATCGTGGGTGAGGATCGCCACGGCCGTCCGCGCGGTAATCAGACGGGGAAGCACCTCATCCGGCCAGGCGTGGATCAGGCGGTCCACGTGAGGGAAGCGCTTCGGCGTCGCGAAAGTGCGGCGGGGATCCACCAGGTAGACCCGCCAGCCCAGGACCTTCGCGATGGAAGCGAGGGCGATGCCGATATGGGTGCCGCCCACGATGATTAACAGCGGCGCCGGGACATAGGTTTCAATGTAAACCTCCACCTCGCCTTCCGGGGTACGAAGTGACACAGTCCCTGAATGGCCAATGGCCAGGTAGCGCTGGGCCAGCTCCCGAACCCGACGGTCAAGCTCCGGGTGCACGCTTCCCCATCCGTCCCCTGTAGGCTCCACCACCCATTTCGCTCCCAGCCAGGTGTCTGGCCCTCGAATCACCGTGGCGACCGCCAGCGGTTCCTCTTTCCGGATCGCTTCCCGCACCCGCTCGAACCAGTTCATGGGCCCTCCAGAAATGGGGGTCGAATTTCCGATCACAGGTGGTGGAATGGGGAGCGCGCCTTCAGCGCGCTCCCCACTTACCCTCAAAACCGCCCTGAGGCTGGGTCAGGGAGCACATTGGCGCGCTACGGTAATGGCTCTACGAACACCTCAATCGTTCCCCCACAGGCCAACCCGACATCCCAGGCCATCTCGTCGCTGATGCCGAAGTGGACCAGGCGAGGGCGCCCGGTGCGCAGCACCTCCTGAGCGATCTCGAAGACGGCGCCTTCCACGCAGCCTCCGCTGACCGACCCCGCCATCTCCCCCCCGGAGGAGACCGCCATCTTCGCCCCCACATCCCGGGGGGCCGAGCCGATCACCTTCACCACGGTCGCCAGCGCCACCTGCTCGCCCCGCTCTTTCCAGCGTTCGATGGACTCCAGCACCTCCCGCATCGCTCAGCCTCCTGTGATCCAGAGCTTTGTTAGGGGTCCGGATGCTCTCCAACTCAGACCGTTGGGCCTTCCTCCGCTCGGAGGATTGGGATGGATCGGGCCAGCCCGGAGCGGCGGGCGGAGCGGCGGACCGGGAGCCGTTCCAGATGCGCGGCCAGTTGCTCCAGGCTGGCCAGGTTGTGCACCGGGAGGAAATCATCAACATGGGGAAGGGCCGCCTGCATCCCCCGGGTGAGCGGCTGATACCCCGGAATCCCCAGCAATGGGTTCAGCCAGATCAAACGATAGCATGATTTCTGCAGGCGCTCCATCTCCTGGCTGAGGAGATCGGTATCCCCACGATCCCAGCCATCGCTAATGATCATCACCACCGCTCCACGCCCCAGCACCCGCCGGGCCCAATCCCGGTTGAAGGCATGCAAGCACTCGCCAATGCGCGTCCCCCCTGACCAGTCCACGACGGTCCGGCTGACCTCCTGCAGCGCCTGATCCAGATCCCGGTGACGGAGGCAGCGGGTGATACGAGTAAGACGGGTGCCGAAGACGAAGGTCTCCACCTGGCGTCGAGTATGGCTCAGGGCATGGAGGAAATGGAGGAGCATACGAGCATAGCGTTCCATTGAACCGCTGATGTCGCATAGCACCACCAGCGGCCGGGGCTTACGCTTGCGGGTCCGCCAGAGCAGGCGCACCCATTCCCCGTAATGCCGCATGCTCCGCCGTGCGGTCCGCCGGATATCCGGGTGTTCGCCTTTCAGGCCGGGACGGAGGCGGCGGGTTTCCCGTTCGTGGATCCGCCAGCGAAGGCGAGCCATCAGCCGACGGGCGAGCTGGATCTCTTCCTCGGAGAACCGCTCGAACTGCTTTCGGCGCAAGATCTCAATCGGGCTGTAGGTCATGGCCCGGTCGGCCAGGACCATCGGAGGGGCCTCGGGGTTTTCCGGATGCGGCCCCGGGGAAGATGAATGCCCCACCTCCGCCGGGCGGGGTCGGTTCTCCCGTCGACGGATGGGGCCGGGGGCGGTGGAGAGAAGGCCGGGCGGGAGCTGGCCGCCCATCAGCGGATTACGCCAGAACCAGTGGAAGATCCGATTGAAGGTTTCCAGGTCCTCCCGGCGGCAGATCAGCGTGCAGCGCGCTGCATGGTAAAAAGCCTCCCGATCACCCAGGGGGATCCACTCCAGCGCCCGCACCAGGGCCATCATCTGGCCCGGGGTGATCGGCACCCCAGCCGCCCGCAACGTGCGGCCGAAACGGATCAGATGATGAAGGAGATGGCCGGACATCCGGCTCCTTTGTATAATGATGCTGAAGATATGGAAACGTGGGAAGATGATAAAATGCCGGTGGCCGTTTGGTCGCCGCCCAGGAGTTATATCCAGCCTTAGCAAGGATCAGAGATCCGATTGCCGGAGGAACAGATGAGCCCTGTAGAGCTGGAAAAGGAATTGCGCGACCTGAAAGAGCGAGTAGAGCGTTTGGAACAGATGGTCGCCCATGCGCTTCAGGGACAACGCCCTCAGAGTCAGCCTCCTGCAGTCGAAGCCTTTATTGAAGATCTTCGACAAAAGGGGCTTCTGATTACCTCGCCTCCCACCATTCTGGCGAGCGCTCTGCGATGGCGATCCTTGCCTCCTGAAATCCAGGAAATGATCCGCCAGGAGGCGGATCACCTTCCGCCGGGCCCCACAGCCAGCGAGCTCATTTTGCAGGATCGGCGTTAATCGATGGACTTCTATCATCTGGATTCCAGCGCTCTGGTAAAGCACTATATTAGAGAACCAGGCAGCTCCTGGATTCGGGCTCTGGTTCAATCCCCGGAGCACCACATTTGGATCTCTGAGTTAACGATTGTGGAGATCGCTGCTGCTTTCGGCCGCCTCTATCGTGAAGGAAGAATTCGTGAATCCGTATGGCAGGGTTTGCTCGATCAGTTTATGGCGGATATCGCCTCCGGACGTTACAATATCCTGCGCACGCTGGTTGAGGACTTTTTCAACGCCGTGTTCTTAACTCGCCGTCATCCCTTAAGGGCTGGAGATGCCATTCAGCTTGCTGTGGCTTTGCGCCTTCGACAACTCGTATCGCCTTATGGCTATCAACTGATTTTTGTCACCAGCGATCAAGCCTTACGGGCTGCGGCTGAGGCGGAGGGATTAACTGTAGAAGATCCTCAGGATATGCCCTCTCGCCTTCCTTAACGAAGTCATATGGTTCCGCCCGCCGCCATCTCTGCCTGCAGCGTCGCCTTCGCTAATAGATCCCGCGCGATCTCCCCCCGCACCTTGAGCACATCGTCCTGATATTTGAGCAACACCCCCAGGGTTTCATCGATTACTGTCGGGTCCAGCTCCGTCTGATCCAGCGCCAGCAAAGCCGCCGTCCAGTCCAGGGTCTCCGCCACACCGGGGAGCTTGTAGAGATCCAGCCGGCGTAGCTCCTGAACGAAAGCCACGATCTGGCGAGACAGGCGCTCAGGGGCCTCGGGGATCCGCGTTCGGACGATCTGGAGTTCCTTCTCAAAGGATGGATAATCGATCCAGAAATAGAGGCAACGCCGCTTGAGGGCGTCGTGGATCTCCCGCGTCCGGTTGGAGGTGATGACCACCACCGGCGGCTGCTCCGCCCGCACCGTCCCGATCTCCGGGATGGTGATCTGCCAGTCGGAAAGCAATTCCAGCAGGAAGGCTTCGAACTCCTCATCCGCCCGATCCAGCTCGTCGATGAGCAGCACCGGTGGACGCCCGTCCTTCGCCTCGAGGGCCTGCAGGAGAGGCCGCTTGATCAGGAAGGCGGGACTGAAGATCTGCTGACGGATGCGGATCTCATCCCGCTCCCCGCTCGCCTCCAGCATCCGGATCTGCAGGATCTGGCGGGCGTAGTCCCACTCATAGACGGCGCTATGGATGTCCAACCCCTCATAGCACTGGAGTCGGATCAGTTCTGTCCGAAGCATGTCCGCCAGGACCTTCGCGACCTCCGTCTTGCCCACCCCGGGCTCGCCCTCCAGAAACAGCGGCCGGCCCAGGCGCAGAGCCAGGAAGATCGCGGTGGCCAGTCCACGCTCGGCGATATAGCGATGGGCCTGCAGGGCCTCGATCACCTCATCGATAGAGCGGGGGAACACGGACGCCTCCATCATGGAATGGAAAGCCTTCTGCCCCTCCCTCAATGCGTCAGTGGTGAGAGACCTGGGGAAGGCCAGCTGCATGGTCTTTTCTTATTTTAGCGCAGATCAGCGAAACTCTATTTTTAGCTCTCTGGGGTTTAAGGGCGAGCCGGGCACCTTTGATGCCCGGCTTGCCCCCGGAATGCTCTGGCTCATGTCGGCTCTGAAGTGAAGCGAGAGCTCCATCCGGGCTTCCGAACGCCCCGAGAAACCGGTCTTGATCTCCGGTCCATCATCCCGGGAATCCGGGAAGGATCGACAGCCTCCCCAAAATCGGTTTCGAGCCTGGGGCGATCATTGGGTCGTTGCCCTTTATCAGGGGTCCTGGGAAGGAGATGACATGCAGAGCCGGTGCATCGGGCGGAGCATGGCGGAAGCGATGGGGACTAAAAAGGGTCGGCGCGGCTGCGGAGGGCGGCCGCGCCAACCCCATGATTCGATCGGCTTCCCCGCTGGTGAGGGGGCAAGGAGGCCCCCTTTCAGGAAACCGGCGCTCTTACCCCGCCCGTTCAGCCGCCCGCAATAGGGCCCGGCGGGTCAGCACGGCGCACAGATGGGCCCGGTAAGCCGCCGAGGCAAAGGGATCGCTCAACAGGCCCTCCGGGCTCACCATGTTCTCGGTCGCCGCCCGCACCGTCGCCTCATCCAGCCGCTT
This sequence comes from Chloroflexota bacterium, assembly GCA_030550075.1. GTDB lineage: Bacteria > Chloroflexota > Anaerolineae > Thermoflexales > Thermoflexaceae > Thermoflexus. The sequence goes on from JAUQQB010000132.1 coordinate 7,279, forward strand.
GCCGGCCAGTGCTTGCTCCACATTGGTGGCCCGGAAGGCCCTGGGGGCTGCGCCGGTGATGCCGATTCGCGCTTCTCGACAGATCCCATTCTCCACCCGGACCACCACGGCCACCCCCACCACAGCGTAGCGGGAGGCCGGATGCGGGAACTTCTCATAGGCCCAGCCTGTTCCCTTGCCCAGGACCGGCACGTGGACCTCGGTGAGGATCTCGCCGGGCTGAAGGGCGGTGGTCAGCATCCCCAGGAAGAATTCATCGGCGGCGATCATCCGCTCTCCGCCCGGCCCCACTGCCTTCATCGTCGCCCCCAGGGCCAGCATCGCCGCCGGGTAGTCCGCCGCCGGATCCGCATGGGCCAGGCT